>JBNMJA010000074.1:0-6924 GCA_050873585.1 Bacillota bacterium
CAGGAGCGTACTTTGTGTACGTGACTGTTTAGGCAATCGCACCTGACGACGCTATTCGCCAAATAGTGCTCATTTATGGTAAGGTAAGTTGGCGTTTATGGTCAACGCCCTGTATATCTGCTCACAAAGCATAACTCTGAAGAGTTGATGGGGAAAAGTCGGTTTGCCGAAGGACAGGACGAGATTTGCTTTGGTGCGAAGTTCGTCGGTGTGTCCGTGACTGCCGCCGATGAGAAAGGAAAACTCGCTTTCTCCGTCCGAGCATTTGGTTTTTATGAGGTCGCCAAGAGCCTCGCTTGAAAACTCTTTGCCCCTGAAATCCATTGCCACGACAAATCCTTTTGCTTTTGACCAAAGTTGCTTGCTCTCAATGCGTTGTTGCTCCGAGGGCGTTTTGCCTTGGGGGGCGTCGGGAAGTTCGACAACTCTGACTTCTGCAAAGCGTGAGGCGCGTTTGAGGTATTCCGCTATCGCGTCGGAAAAGTATTTTTCTTTGATTTTGCCGATTGCTATAACGTTGATTTTCATCTTGTCATACCCCACACGAAACTGAATATCGTAGCGGCGATTCCCACCGCCAAGGTGAGCATAAACGGCAAATCTTTGTGGAGCGGAAGAACGTCCGACGCGCTTTCAAAAGGCACGCTTGAAATGCGTTCTTTCTTCTGTGCGTCTTTGCGCATAATGAAGAAAAACAGCACGAGCAGACACGCGCATACCACCACGATTGCCGCCGCCACGGCAAAGCCGAGATTGGAGGAATAAAACCAGTTTTCCGCCGTTGCGATAAAGCCGAATATTCCGCCGTTTTGCGAGGCGTACCCCGATATCACGCTGTAGGCGTTGTTGGCAAAGTGTATGAGGATTCCGCCCCATATCGAACCGGTGTAATAGGTTATAAGCGCGAGCGTTGCGCCGAAGAAAAACGTGTAGCCCGTTTGTACGATATTCTGATGCATAAGCGAAAACAGGATTGCGGAAACAAGAACATACTTCCACTTGCATTCTCTATATCCTGCGCGGATAAGACCTCTGTGTGCGATTTCCTCACATACACCCGGAAGCACCGCAACCAAAAACAGTTCCTTGAACAGCACGTCGAGTCCCGAATAATCCGTGCTCGAAGGAATGTGTGTGAATCCCATCATTCTGAGCGCAAATTGCCAAACGAAGGAAATGCCGATCGATACCGCAATCGCACACACGCACATAGGAATTATCAAAAGCCAATTTTTTGCGGATATTTTGGTGAATCCGAAGTCGGAAACGACGTCTTTTGCACGCTCTCCCCTGCCTTTTGCGCCGAGAGAATACAAAAACAGACTCAAAAATGCGAAAATCGCAATCTGCACGACGCAAGTAAAAAACGCGTCGGAATCTGCAATATTAAGCGCCGAATAAATATCCAAAGACGATGCGATACGCAACAATAGCGTGCATAGCACCACGATGAAATATATCCAGCCCACACTCGTTCTCTTCGTCATATCAACCCCACGATCAGTCTGTACAGCCAATATGCACACACGAGCGCAAGCGCAATCCACACGCCTGCCATGCTCTGATTTTTGCCGATATATTCGACCCCGTTGCTCTCTTCGAGTTCATAGCGGATTCTGCTCCAGCCTTGCTTTGTAAAGAGCGATTTGATAAAGCGGAACATCCCGACGAATACGTTTTGTTTTTCCTTTTTGGCGTTTGACGTCGCAACTATGGTGAAGCCGTCCTCTTCGTATACGTTGCTCACGAAACCGCCGCGTTTGCGTATCGCCCCTGTCCTATAGAACAGATAAAGAAAACACACAAGAAGCACGAGTCCGACGAGTACGCTTGCCGCACCCGTAAGCCAGTTGTAATAGCCGAGTTTTACGTATATTTCGTCAACCTGCGGAAGATATGCCGTGAGCGTAATAGAGATGAAATTGTTGAAAAAATGCACGATTACGCCTGCCCATACGGAGCCGGAGAGCGCAACGACGAGCGCCAGAACGACGCCGAGTCCGAATTGATGCACGGTTTGCACGGGGTTTGCGTGCATAAGCGAGAAAAACAGTCCCGACATAAGCGCACCGAACCAAACGTTGCGAGTGGCAAGTCCGGGGAAAACCATTCCTCTCATAAACAATTCCTCGCCTATCGCAGGCATAATTGCAAGCACGAAAAGCGCAAGAAAATAAAAGCCGACGTTTGAAAAATTTGGCATAGATACGCCCGGACCGTGATAACCGATGACGTCCAAGAACGCAGTCCACGCATTTGCAAGCGGCAAAAACACGAGTATGGTCGCAATTGCTATGAACGGAAGCACCGCGATTTGCAAAACGTTGAGTTTGCCTTTGAGTTTTGCAACGCCGACAACGTCGATTTTGCGCACTGCAGAGAATATAAAAACGGTTGCGATAAAGCCGATGTGCATAATCGCATATCCGCACCAACTGAACACGCTCATTCCGTCAAGCATAGCGTCCGTCGAGCGTAGCGCAAGCGACAAAAACAGCGAAAGCAAACTGCCTGCGCATATTCCCATAAGATATATTGACGAACTTTCGCTTGCGCCAACGGTTTTTCTCATAATATTTCAAAAACCTCGCTTCTTCTCGATTGATGAGCCACGTACAACTCTATGTCGCTGTTCTTTTCCTTGAGGACGCGCTCGACTGCGTCGTACGCTTTTTGTTCCGTATTGTTGTTTTCGCTTATATGCCCTAAAACAAGTTGTTTTATGCACGAATCGTCGCACAGTATGGACGCGATTCTTGCAGTTGCGTCGTTGCAAAGATGCCCCGTATTCGACAGAATCCTTGCTTTTAGCATAGGCGGATATTTGCCGTTTTTGAGCATTTCGAGATCGTGATTTGCCTCGAGCAAAACGACTTCGCTGTCTTTTACGTTGCGCACCACGCCCTTGGTCGGCATACCTATGTCCGTTGCCACGCTGCATCGTGCGCCTTCGCAGTCGAACGTATACGCAAGCGGATACGCCGCATCGTGCGGGATTCTGAACGGTTCGACGTTTATATCACCTATCTTGAATCCGCCCTCGTAATCGGGCACGTCGATCATATTTTTTACGTCTGCTCTTTGGCATACGGCACGCTGTGTGAGAGGATGCGCGTAAACTCTTGTGTACGGCGACAACTTGCAAAGCCCTGCGATATGGTCGCTGTGCTCGTGGGTTATCACCACGCCGTCAAGGTCGCTCGGCTTCAACCCGAAATCCGATAGTTCGCTCGATATACGGGAATAGGACACGCCTGCGTCAACCAGAATTGCCGTCGAGTTTGACAGTATGAGCGTTGCGTTGCCCTTGCTTCCGCTTGCAAGCGACACTAATTTGAGCGACATTTGCTATTTCCTCTTTTGAATGAGAAACGAATCGCTAAAAAGCAATTCGTCCCATCTATTGCCGTTTTGACGTCAAATTGCCAATATCAAATTTCTTTTGCTAAGTTTTCTGCATTCTCAACCTTGTCGTCGAGTTTGTTCATCAATATAGCAAATACGACCGTCAGCACGAAATTGAGAAGAGCAAGCGACAAAATAACGAGAAACGCAATTTGTTGCTTTGCAACGAAACTGTGCGACACGAACCATTTTATCAACAGTGCGAGCATCGCTCCCGCCGCCGCAAGCGAGAATATCGAATTGAGCGCGCGAGGATACTTGCCGACGATGATGCCTACAAGAGAAACGATCGCAAGCACTGCGCTTACGGCAGCGACTCCGATGTATGCGAGATTGGAAAGCGGATGAAGTTTGAATCCGTTTGCAACCCAGCCCTTGATTGTGCCGATGATATTGAACTGCTCGATGGAAAGATTTCCGATGTTTGTCTTGAAATACGACAGCACGAACGGAAGCAATACGAGCGCCGAAAGCAAAAAAGTGACGAGTGCGAAAATTCTCGGTTGAACTTTGCCTCTCTTTCTCACTTTGCGAGCGGCAATCGTTTCAAAATCCGTTGCTTCGTCGTTCTCGATTGAGGCTTGAGCATATCCGCTCTGTCCTCTACCGTCCGTTCTCAATACGTTGCTGTCCTGCGTCATATACGGCACGACCGCAAGCGGAACGACGATAGGTTGAAGTTGAATCGTGTTATGTTTGGGAGCAACGATAGGCACGGGGCCTCCCGTTCCCACGGTTTTGAGCACGGTGACGTCGGACCCCGCCTCGGGCTGAGGCGCGGTGTACGCTTCGGATTCAAACATAGGTTCGTCTTCGACGCGAACCTCACTGTTGTCGGGCGTCATAACGATTTCTTGTTTCTTGTCCTTCTTTGCCATATTTCCTCCTAACGACTATTTGAGGTAGCCGCATTTGTCGCGGTTTATGATTGCGCTCACCATACACAATAAGAAGTAGGCTGCGCCGAATACGAGAAGAGTGAAATATTCGCTCGTCGCATATCCGTGAATAAAGTCTTTCATAAAATCTATCTGCGCGATGCCGATTGCGTTTGCGCCTGCCAAAGCAGCAACGAAAACTGCAACCACGCAAAGCAAATTAACGATTGCGCACGTCGTGAATTTGACGGGTTTGATTGCGCCGAATATCGCAAAAAATGACTTTACGACATTAATAAGCACGCATAAAACCCCGATCGTGAGAATAAGCGTAGGAACGGTGTTTGCCCAAATCGCGCCGACTTCGCTTCCGCTCCAACCGAGTTCGGCAGTTCTTTTGAAAGCCGAAATCAAGTTTGCAACGATATTGAACTGCTTTGGAACGAGCGTGAAAGGCGCATTTGCGTTCGTGCCGAGCGCACCGAGAATATATGGCAACAACACGCCTACCGACGCAATAAGAGCAATTGCTCCGCTTGCCATGTTTTTTGCGCGTTTGCCTCTCTTCCACTTTTTGTTGACTTCCTCACGCTTGGGCTGAACGTCGTCAACGGTGGACACGACGCGTCTGGTATCGGGCGTTTCCTTGTTGACTATGGTCGGCTCTATCACGTACTCCTGCATAACCGTGGGCATGACGTGATAGGCAGCGTTGTCAATGGGAGACGGCGCAAGCCTTATGCCTGCGTCGTCAACGCTTCGATTTCTGTTTTTGCTAAACTTGTCTGCCATAATAATCCCGATAAATCAGTTTTTCTTATTTTTGACGGGTTGCTGCGGAGTTGCGGGTTGTGCTTTCAACGGTACGCTTTGCTCGACTTGCGGAGCGTACTGCATAAGCGGTTGCTCTTGCGTTACGTAAGGCACGAACGCCACGGGTTGTACGATCGGAGGCATCTGATAGGGCTTTCCGTCCTCGCCGACGAGATAGGGCGTCGGATAAGGAGGCATTGCACCCATCGGTTGTGCCGGATACGGATAGGGATAAGGCGTTGCCGACGCATACGGATACGGCGCGTAACCTCCCGGATACGGTGCACGTCCCGGGCCGGAGAAATCCGCTTGTTGTTCCTTTTCGGGTTCTTTTTCCTCAACAGGCTTTTCTTCCTCTACGGGTGCGTTGAGTTCGTCGACGAACTCGTCGAACGTTGGCACTTTCTTCACTTCCAAATCCGCTTGCGGCGCAGGGATCACTTGCTGTTTGCGCTTTACGGGCGGACTCTGCTTTATCTTGTTTTTTGCAAGAAGCAAAAGTGCGCGGGCTTTGTTTCTTCCGCAATGAGTGCACGCGGTTGCAGTGAGCGGATTTATCGTTCCGCACGCAGGGCACACGTAGGTATCGCCTTCGATATCGTCTTCGTCGATTTGCGAATACGGGTCTGCGTAGTACTTGGAATACGTTTTGAGCGCGGCGGACATTTTCTTCAAAAGTTCAACGTCCTCAGGACCGAGTTCGTTGAGTTTTTGACGATATTTTTCAAGATTCTCCGCTTTTTCGCGATACTCTTCCTCGCTCTTTTGGCGATACTCTTCGACTTGAGCAAGCGCTTTTTCTCTCTCATCGTCGGCTTTGGCGCGCTTTTCGGCAATTTCCTTGTCAACCGCCGCCATTCTGTCGCGCTCCATATTGTCAAGGCGCAACTTCGCCTTGCGCGCGTCGAGAATATCTTCGTCGCTATGAGTTTCGCTTTCGGCAACTATAGGTGCGCCGCACGACACGCAAAATTTTGCACCGGGAAGGTTTTTCGTTCCGCATACGGCGCAGATAGGCTTGCGCATAACCTGCAAAATACCGCCGCACTTTGCGCAATACCTGCTTCCCGCGCTGTTCTTTGCGTGACAGACCGGGCAGACGGTCTGATAATTCTCTACGACGTCCGCACCGCACGTCGGGCAAAAAGCCTGACCAGGTTTAACTTCGTTTCCGCATATCTTACAAACAAACATATTTCACCTTACTATCGTGTTCGTTTATGCTTTTATTCTCGTTTTCGTTCGAGTGGACAAAGTCCACGGTCAATGGATATTTCGATTAATTCTTGGGTTTATAACTATCCTTCAAGCCCACGATACTATTAAACTCGTTTTGCTCGTTGCGCTTGATGAAGTAACCTTCTCGCAAGAATTGGAATCTCGTGTGGACGGGCGCTTGAGCAACGATCTTTTCCGCTTTGCCGTGCAAAACGGTGAGAGAATTGCGGTTGACTCTGTCCATATAATCGCCGTCTCCGTCGTTGATGAGATAGTCGAACATATTGAGCGTAACGTCTGCGCAATCGTTGGCGTTGACCCAGTGGATCGTGCCTTTGACCTTCATATTTGCGCCCTCTTCGCCGCTCTTGGTGCCTTCGATATATTCGACGTGCACTGCGGTCGGATTTCCGTTTTTGTCAAGGTCGCAACCGACGTATTTGACGATATAAGCACCTTTAAGACGCACGATTCCGTCGGGTTTGAGGCGGAAATACTTGGGCGGAGGATTGAGCGAGAAGTCGTCTTGCTCGATATAAAGTTCACGGCCGAAAGTGGTTTCGTGTACGCCGGCGTTTTCCGCTTGCGGATTATTTTCGATATACACGGG
>JBNMJA010000075.1:0-6855 GCA_050873585.1 Bacillota bacterium
TCGCGCATATCTCTACGAGATATGGTTCTGCTGTCCATAAGGTCTTGTTGCACCCATATGAAGTCGTAACCCTTCTCTCTTGCCTGGTCGTCGAAGACACCCACGAGGCCGTCCATACCCTTGCACGAGATTTGGTCGTACATGATGATGGTGTCCACGTTGTACTCTTCCGCCACGCGCCAGCACTCGTCGAGCACGTTTGCGTAGCCGCCCTTGGTGTGAGTACGCATAGTCGCGCGCTGATAAGTTTTTGCGAGGTCTTCGAGAGCGTGCTCGTGAGTATCGGTGCGGAATTTGAGGTAGGAAATCATAGTTTCCATATCCATAACCACGTTGATACCCCAGCAGTTTTCAAGCCAATTTGCAAAGGACGTATAGTAGTTTGCAGGGCAACTCCACACGATAGCGCGGTGGCGCATTTCCTTGCTTGCCTTGGTCTTTTTCTCGTAGGCTTTTTCCATAATCTTATTGACTTTCTTGTCGACTTTGAGGAATCGTTTGTCGTAGCCGCCCGAGAGATGATAGTAATAGAGTCTGTACAGCCAGAACGTCGCGCCCGTCATTTGCGGATATTTTGTCTTGTTGACGTCCCACTTTTTGAGTTCGTAATCGAGTTGTTTGTTATAACTTTCGAGAGCGGCGATAAAGGTATCCCAATTCCACTTCTCGCCCGTCTGCTCTTCGACGAATTTAATCATATCCTTGATTTCGTCGACGGCGTATTTTTGCACGTCCTCGCCCTTATATCTCAAAGGCACGTTATAAACGTGGGTGGGCAGTTTGAAGTATCTGTCCTGGAAGGTCGTGGTCATAATCGAACCGTCGCAAGGCATGTTACACGTAATCATGCACTTGCCGAGTTTGGGATAGTCGTCGTCCACGCACACGCCTGCTTCGGCGCTGGGAAGAGGACACACGTCCGCAGGCACGCCGAAACTCTCGATAGCGTCGAGATACGGCGGCACGACGAGTTGGTCGACCATGCTCGAAAGGAAGATCGGCATTGTCTGCATCGGATACATTTTGAGGTTGGGGAAACCTGCAATAAACTCTGCGGGGATAAGTTCGTCCACGCACACGAGTTTCTTGCTCTTTTTGTTCTTGGGGAACATTTTTTCGTCAGCCTCGAACGCAGTGAGGATAAGTCCCGTTGCGTGCTTGACGATCATATTGAAATGAAGATGCGTCATTAGAAGTTGCGGTCCGCGCAAACCTTCGGTGTGACGATCAACGAATGCAGGCGT
This sequence comes from Bacillota bacterium, assembly GCA_050873585.1. Lineage (GTDB taxonomy): Bacteria > Bacillota > Clostridia > Christensenellales > CAG-917 > CAG-475. Next base: position 1,245 of record JBNMJA010000075.1, read on the forward strand.
AGAAAGATAGGTTGCCATCCAGCGATAACGCCAAAGACCTTTCACGACGGCGACGGGGTTTTTGAGCACCATAACCACCATATCTTTCCAGGTGACAAGCCAACGCCAGTAGTCCACGAGCGTATCTTTGAATCCGCGCCATTCGCGGTGTTTGAGAAGACCCGTTTTATCTTCGTGCAGATTTTTGTATCCACCGTATTTTTTCTTTTTCATAGTCCACCTCACTTGCTCGCCTTTTGGGCTTTTGCTTTTTGGATGTGCTTGATTTCGAGGCTTTCGACGAACGCCTGAATTCTCGTACGCAGTTGTCCCGACGCGCTCGCCGTGTATTGACGGTCGATAGCGATTGCAGGGATTCCGAATTCGTTTATCATAATGTAGGAAGCCAGCGCACGCTCGTAACCCCAGTATTCGCAGAACTTGAGTTGTTCGTACACAACGCCGTCCGCGTGATATTCCTCGACGAGTCGTTTGACGTACTCTCTTCTGTCCTCGACCTTTTCGTGCTCCATATATCTCGGGCACTGGCAGGTCTTCATATAGTGACGGCAGATTTGAGTAAGCACGTCCTCTTCGTCGTTAAGTATAATTTCCTCTCTGCCGGGAAGCGAACCGAAGCAGTAGCGGTCGGCAACGACGTACGCGCCGCTGTCCTCGAAGAGTTTGGTGAAGTCGGGGTCGTCGATTTCACTGCCCACGAGCACGATTCTGGCTCTGTAGAATTTCTTTTTATCGGGCTCTCTGTTCTTGATTTCCTCGAGCGTTTCCTCGAGTTTGTCAACGATAAGGTATTTGGGGCAAGCAAACGTTGCAAGGCACAGCACGTGGAATTCATAACCCGTGATACGCGGATTCTCTTCCTTTCTGAATTCGCCGATAGCGGTGATTGCTCTGCAAACTCTGTTGTGGATTTCGACGGCTTTTCTCATAGCCTCGTCGGAAGTGTCCACGCCGTAAACGTCTTTGAGTTTGTCGAGAACTTTAAGGCGCATCTGGTTGACGTAACTTTCAAGGCAATGGTCGTTGGTCTTGAACGGCATATCGAAGATGCTGACGAAAAATTTGTCGTTGTCAACGAGGCGAAGCAGTTCGAAATGTTCGATAGTTCTGTTCATTTCACTGCAAGTTTCACCCGAGAAAAGTGCGGACAAAAATCCGTAACCGCCCTCGATACCGCGCTCGAGCAACGCTTTTGCAAATCCGCAGATAAACGGACTCAGATAATACGTCGCAATATCAACCGAACCCGTACGGGGCGCGCGCAATCTCACCGAGAAACAGTTGTCGAGATTGAGCAGCACTTCGGGAACGTGATAGCAAGTGTATCCGAGCGCAAGTTTGCCGTCCTCTTTGACAGCCTTTTGCACGAGTTCGTTGTTGGCTTCTTGCAAAAGGTTTTCAAAGTAAAGCAAGTGTTTGAGATCCCTCATAATCTACTCCTGTATTTTTTCGGATAAATCCTTATTTTTTCCAAAGCAATTCGGCGACTTCCCGCCAACCGCACGATACAACATATATCGTACAATACGTTTATATAGTAACACAAATGCGTGCGCAAGTCCACACGCATTTAACAAAAATATTAATACAAATTTATCTATTTATATCAAAAAAATATCAACACGTTATGCTGTAATTGCACTAAGTGCATGTCGATAACATTCAAATGCCACACTTGAGTGCGTCATTTGTCATCTTATATGTTGTTGTTTTTTCTAAATTCTTCCATTTTTATAATGTCTTCTTCCAAAACCGACGAATGCACTTTGTCCGCAACAACCTCAACATCGTCCTTTGTTAAAACTGCATCTTTTTTTTGCAATTCCTTTTTTATTACTGCAAGTTTGCATTGTTCGCAAAACTCTGAAACATCTGCGCCGTTGTAATTATCTAGCCTGTTTGCGATCTCTTCCAAATTTATATCTGCCGACAGTTTAATTTTGCAAAGTTCTTTTTTGAGAATAAATAGTCTTGCATCTTTGTCAGGCAAAGGCACATATATTTTCTCATTGAATCTACCGGGGCGCAACAGTGCGCTGTCAATATTCCAAGGACAATTAGTAGCAGCAAGCACCAGCAAAGAGTTTTTTCTTTTTTCCACACCTTGCATTTGAGCCAGTATCTCTTGCACGGTCGACACGTTTATATCGAGTGATGATTCTTTTCGTTTTGCTCCGATTGCCTCAAACTCATCGAAAAATATCACTGACGAGGGCTCTTTTCTTGCCTTTGCAAACAATTGTTTTATATTCGCCTCGCTTTCGCCATACCATTTCGACATTATATCGGAGCATTTAATACTAAAAAAAGATGCTCCTAATTCGTTTGCAACTGCTTGCGCAAACATTGTTTTCCCCGTACCAGGCAATCCGTATAACAGGATTCCGCCACCCGTTTGCTTATCGTATTTTTCAAAAATATCTTTGTGCTTTATAGGCAAAATAACCCTATCGTAAAAAGATTCTTTGGCATCTGTCAATCCTGCGATATCACTCATCTTGATTTGTGGGATTTCTCTTTTTATGCCATTATCTTCTTTTGATTGTTTATCTCTGTTGCGTTCTCTTTTATGACTATTGTCCACGGAATCGTCATCTGCATATAATTCATCTTCGTTGCTGTTATCACACTTTTCATCGTAGTCGTCGCAGTCTTCAGCGTAATAACCGCATTCTTTTTTTGATTCTTTTATATACATGATAATAAGCACAATTCCGCCTATTGGCCAGAATAATCCGCACAACAGCGACAACCAAAAATCCTCATCAAGCGCTTCTAAATCTGCGCCGATATAAACTCCGCAAAGTATACCTATAACGATGCCAACACCCACATATGCGATAATAAGCCATATCCACCAGTTCTTGTCCAACCACGCCTGTCTTTCCTCTTTTTTGGTTATTCCGTATGTTGCCGTCGCTGAATATATCTCTACTGATGATATTTTACCTTTTACGTTTTCAAAAACCAACGGGAACGTTCCATAATTACTATGAGAAGAATTCGGCTTCAATTCTATTGAAATATCTTTGACTTTTTGATCAACTGTATTTCCGTTCTCGTCAATAAAGCAACAGCCTATTGAAACAGATTTCACAGTCGCATCTCCGTCATTTATCACACAAAACCGAATCCTTACGCTACTTGTATTAGTTTCGCTGTCAAAAAAAATCGTCGTTTCGGGTTCAGAATAAAACCGACACGATTTAATGTCATCTGCGTCACACGCTGTCAAGAGTATTGACAAAACGCATATTAACAGAACACACAAAACCATTATTCTAAACTGTTTCAAGCCATATCCTCCAATGCAAGCACACGACGAAACACGATTAAAAAATATAACAAGTGCATTTCCGTGTGATTTTGCTACAAATCAGTGTTCCAAACAGACGAACATAACGGATAATGCACCTGTTACCGTGGTAAAGGTGTTCGTCTGTTTTAACGATTTGTAGCATTTTCATAATACTTCAACAAAACATAATTGTCAATTGCAACAGAAATCGGTATACCCAATAAAAAACAAAAAGCACGCAAATGCGTGCAATCCTCACTTTTTCTTAAAAATTCTTGCTTTTCTGAAAACGATACTCCCGTTCACTCTGTCGTTGCAAGGATAGAATTTCACTGCAAAGCAGTGGCGGTTTCTCTTGTATTTTGCAAGGATCTCTTCTGCAAGCGCAATATTGCGGGCAACGAGCGACGGCGAAATCACGCCTTGCTCGTGGCCCCAGTATAACGTATATTTTTCGCTCAGGCGATATATCTCTCTTGCGCTGTCCAACCATTCCTCGACGGTTGAAGCGTGTGGCAGAAACAACCATAGCGACGGCGACATATTATCCCCCACGAACACGATACCCGATTGCTCGTCGATCAGCAGAATACTTCCGAGCGTATGCCCCGTCAAATGCCTTACTCTCACCTGCTTTCCGCCCAGATCGAAGACGTGTCCGTCCTCGATAGCCACGACCTTCGGACGATTCTTGTATTTCGTCACGTCTGAAATCCTGACGGATTTATCCGCAACGCCCTTGCCTGCAAGCACGAAAAGTTTCCTCAAAACGTAGCCCGTCTGAAACTTATAGTTTCTGCCCGTATCGTCTTTATGAAGGTATATCTCGTCAAACTGACCGTCGCCGCCGACGTGATCGACGTGTCCGTGCGTTCCCACGACGACAAGCGGTTTGTCCGTAATCTTTTCCGCCGCGCCTTTAAGATCGCCGATACCAACGCCGCAATCGATAAGCAACGCCTTTTGCTCCCCTACGAGCAGATAGCAGTTGGCAAATCCGAAGTCGGAAATCATATACGTGTTTTCTGCAATCTTTTTGACGGGATAATCCGTGCGCATGACTTTTCTTTTCACAATTCGTCTCCTTGTCTTTGTGAGTCGTATACAAAAATAATACTCCATATCGGCTTTCTTTTCAAGCCTGAAAAAGCGCATAGCGCAACGCTTTTTCGCATACCTTTATACGAGAGGTGGATTATGACAGGCAAAAAAGAAATAGTCGTCCTGAGCGGCGCAGGACACAAAGGAATCGTAAAAATGCAAAGCGCAACGGGAGCGGGCAATTTAGTCAAAGGCACTTGCAATCTCGACTTCCGTCCGCACGGCGCGTCGCTCTATCTCGTCGGCGACGATATCGCGCAAATAAGACTTAACGACACGAATACGGCGTTTGAAGTGCCGTTTCGTGCAAACGACGACTTCGGTTGCGTCGTCCGTTCAAGTTCGATAACCATGTTCGGCGGCAATATTCCCAACGGCAAAATTCTGAAACGGATAGACGAATACAACAAGCAAAAAGCGGTGTGCGAAAGCGTAAAATCATGCTCTTGCAAAGCCGAAGCAAAAGAGTGCGCACAAGAAGAAACCGCTCACACCGAGCAAAAAACAAAAATAGGTGCAACGCTCGGCGATGAGTTGGACGAGTGGACGAAGTACGACGGCAACAATTTTTATTATGCGGTCAAGCCGCAAATCGACGAGTTGTTCGTGTGTTTCCCCGAGGAGAAAGCGCTGTGCGAAGCGGTTGCCAATTCCAAGTGGGTACACGTTCAAACGGATGACGATTATTACGTAGTCGGGGTGTTATACAACGACGAAGAGCCGTCTTTCATCTGTTACGGCGTACCTGCGGCGGCGAAGCAAACGCCACCTAGCGAACTTGAAAACGCATGCGTCTGGTTGCCCGTAGGCAACGACGGCAGCGGTTACTGGGTGATCTACCAATCCGCCCGCACCGGCGAAATCGTGAAGTGAATTAGTGATGAATTAATAATTAATAATGAATAATTACGGGTGGGGTTATGCCCCACACTCCAATATTGATAAGCACACCAAACAGATGAATAGCGCGAAAAAACCCTTCGTACACTCGCCCACTTCTATTAAAATGGACTAAGGCTCTCAAATAGATGAAGAACAAGAAAACACCCCTCGAATGGCAACCCAAATGTACACGAGCGTACATGAGTTGACAAGCGAGTGGCGTTGACGCAGTTATTCGCTCAACAGTTTGATGCTGATAAGCACACCAAACAGATTAATAGCGCGAAAAAGCCCTTCGTCCACTCGCCTAGTGTACTAAAACGTACACGA
>JBNMJA010000076.1:0-6422 GCA_050873585.1 Bacillota bacterium
ATATATAACTTCCGACGCTTTCGACTCCGTCGGGTATGGTCAGTTCTTTAAGGCCGTAGCAACTGTCAAACGCCATATCCCCGATGTATCGTATAGAGTCCGGCAAAATCAGTTTTGAAAGATTGCTGCAATATGAGAAAGTCGAAGCCTCTATGGATTGAACGTTGTACGGCAGAGTTACCGACTCGAGATTATAGCAATTCGTAAACGCTCTTTCTCCGATATAAGACACGCTTTGCGGTATGCTTATTTGTCTTAAACTATAGCAGTACGCAAACGCAAGTTCTGCTATCGACGTAAGATTTTTGGACAAAGACACGGATTCGAGCGAAGCGCAAGAATGAAACGCGCTGTATTCGATTTTCTTTGCGTTTGGCAAGAAAATGGTTTTTACGTCGTTCAAAAACGAAAACATATACGGCTCTACGACGTCACCCTTGTACGTTATCGTAGAAAGCGACGCGGGCACTGCCGATTCGCTGCCGAACAAACTGTAAAACGCCGCGCCATACACTCTCGAGAATGTCATATCGGAGATATTTATGCATCCCTCGAAAACGTTTGTGCCCACGTTTACGACGTTTTGCGGAATAATGATTTTCTTCAACTCCGTGCAGTTTTTGAACGCGTAATTTCCGATCGTTCTCAATCTGCCCGGAAGCAAAACGCTCTCAAGAGAGTAACATCCCTCAAACGCATTGTCGGCTATGCTGATAACGTTTTGAGGTATCGTAAACGATTTGAGCGAGTTGCAGTTTTTGAAAGTATTTTCAAAAATTCTCTCTATCTTCGACGAATCGTTTATTTCGACGGCTTTGAGATTTACACAACCCGAAAATGCGCCTTCGTCTATGCCGAGCGGATTATTGATTGAAATCTTTTCAAGCACAAGGCAGTTTTGGAACGCATTTTTGGAAATCGACACTTCCGCGTCTATGGTCATAGAACGCATATAGCCGTTGTTTGCAAACGCCGACTCGTCGATAGCAACGATTTTGTGTCCGTCGATTTCTTGAGGAATGACAAGATTTCTGGCAACTCCGGTGTAGCCCGTCACGATTATAGATCCGTCTTTGTCATCGGGATTTGAAAAACGATACTCGACGTTGCTTATCGAAAACTCGTCGTGAGTTTTGACGTAGCCGTTGATTGCAAATATAGTGACGAGCATCGCTACGAGCATAAAACACGCAACCACGAAAAGCAAAAGTCTGCCGGGCTTGGGCACGACGGTGCTTTGCTCTCTTTCTTTGCTTGCTACGCTCGCAATGTCGGATTTTTGTGAAAATGCGTCGTCGTATACGGGACGTACTCGCTTGCCCGACACTACGAGTGTGTCGCCGTTGCACGCAACCGATTTGACTTCCACTTCGCAAGAAACGACTTTTTCGTCTATTTGAATCTCTTGCGGAAGGGGCGCTCTGCTCATACCCGAGCAAGTCAGAACGTAAGAAAACAAATCCTCCGACACAACCTGTCCGTCCTTGTCAAAAGTCTTTACGGACACTTTGACGCCGTCTATTGTTTTGTCAAGAGGATTGAAAATGCGAACGAGCAAAAGTTTTTTGTCGTCTTTTCGCGCAATGATATACTGATCCGCAAACGGAAAATCGGAACGAGCGGAATCGAATATGCCTTTTTTGAGAATCTTATACTCGCTCATTTTCGACCTCCCTTCGTGTTTTTGACTTTGACATTCGAGCCTTTTCCGTAAAACGATCTGATGAGAATAGCGCAAATCAAATCAAAAAACAAGCTCTCCCCCGCCGCTATGGCAAATCCTATCCACGACAGTGTGAAAGACTCCCCGAAAAGACCTCCGAAAAGTTTTCCGAAACAGAAGTTTACGCACACGCATTCGCCGAACGCAAGCAGGAAAAACAGCACTAGATAAGCCGCCAAGCCTTTTCTTTTGAGCGCGACCGTTTCATGCGAGCCTATATCCTCTCCGTTGACTTTTTTTACGACGATGCTGACTCTCGAAGTTCCGAACGGAAGCGACGTTGCCTCGCCGTATTCGCCCGAAAAAGATTCCTCGACGTTTATGGTGGAAATAAGGTTGCTTTCTGCGTCAAACGACAAAACGTCGTACGCGATACGATAAACGCTAGCATCGGGTTTCACCACGAGCCTAGATCCGCTCGTATCACATATGACTGCGTATTTTTTTATGTATTTTCTCGTATCGGGAGTCGGCTCGAATACGAAAGAGCGACCGCCTTTCGTTCTGAATTTTTTTGTGCCGAGATCGGAGGGAATGTGGACGTTACGCTCAAAACGCAGAAAACGCTTTGGCAAAATCACGACTGCCAAAAGCACGAATATCAATGTTACGAGCACAAGAAGGATTCCCCACTCCAACGTTGCTTCCCCCTAAAAAATAAAGAATAGCAATGCACAGTACATTTATTATTTAATATACTACCATATAAAACCATAAAAATCAATCAAATTGTCGCATTAAATCGTTTAATGCAAACGCCGTGAGTATTCTCACGAATTTTTTGTTTTTTACGTAAACGTTTTCACTTATTTTCAACTAAAAACAGCCGTGTGACACGGCTGTTTTAAAATAAAAATCGAGTGGGTTAGATAATGGAAAAATCGGCATTATCTGTTCATAACATCAAGGCATTGCGCAAAGAATTTGGTTGCGGTTTCCATTGCGTCGACGCTGACGCGCTCGTTGATGGCATGAATGCGTTTTTGGTCGTCGAGCGTCATCAAGAACGGCGTGAAACGATAAATATTGTCGCACACGTCGCCATAATAACGGCTGTCGCTGTTTGCGATAAACATATAAGGCGCGGTGACCATCGTCGGGAAAATTTGTTTGATCGCGACGTTGAGATCGTGCCAGGGTTTTACGTCGATGGGCGACACTGCGGTTGCCTCGGTGCCTTTGCCGTGTCTTTCGACTTTGACGTTTTTGCCGAGGAGTTTTTGCGTGTATGCAAGCACTTCGTCGCTGCTAACGCCCGTGATTATACGAGTGTTGATATTTGCAGTGACCTTGGGCGGAATGACGTTTTCCGCATCGCTGCCGTGGAGCATGGTCTGGGCAAAAGTCGTTGAGATAAGCGAGTTGGTGAGAGGTATTTTTTTGAATACGAATTTGAGAAGCGGACTCAAAATATCTCTGTTGACAAGCACGAATCTGAACGGGAATTTGACGTGCGGAGCGATAAGTTTGAAAGTTTGTTTGGTTGCCGGCGTCCACTTGCTCGGCATGGGATGCTTGTCGAGTTTGATAAGAGCTTTGCCCATAATTGCAGCCGCAGACGGTTTTGAAGGATTGGAAGCGTGACCGCCTGCCTTCTCGACGGTGAGAGTCATATTCATATTGCCCTTCTCGCAAGTTGCGATAAGACCGAACAACTTGTCCTCGCCTATCATTTTGCCGTCAATAATCGTGCCGCCTTCGTCAACGATATATTCAAGACGGATATTCTGCCTTTTGAACCAGTCGCAAATATGCGCAGCACCCTCTTCCGTCCACGCTTCTTCGTCGTGTCCGAAGCAGAAATATACGTCGCGCTCGGGTTGCCAACCTTCGCTCAAAAGTTTTTCGGCGGCTTCGAGAAGGGAAATCATAGTGCCCTTCATATCCTGCGTGCCGCGTCCCCAGATAAAGCCGCCGTCGATAGTGCCTCCGAAAGGCTCGTAATCCCAACCCTCTTTGGGAGCGGGAACGACGTCTTGGTGCGCAAGGAACGCACCAGGGAGCAACGACGGATTCTTGCCCGTAAACTTAAAAACGAGGCTATAGTTGTTTATAACGGTCTTTTGAGCGGCTTTGTGCACGAGAGGATAGGTTTTCTCAAGCCACGCGTGATAGTCGCGGAAAGGCTTGTCTACGCCCTCGAACTCGCCAACCATTGACACCGTCGGAATCTGAACTGCCTCCGAAAGATGCTGTGCTATGAGATTTTTGTCGAAATCTCGTGCCTTGTACTCCCCTGCGTCGATTTCTTTCGGCTTACAAAGAAGCGTGCGAATTATCATTGTCGTCAACAACATAACGATTCTCCTAAATTATGAGATATAGATATTGTAATATCTATTGTAATATTTTGCAATACCCGAATACAGCTTTTTGTCGCCGTATCGGGTTTTCGCCGACAAAAAACGTCCAAAACCGCTGATTTGACATTTGAATAGTATATGGTAAAATATAAACAGAACGCATAGGAGGTTAACAATGAAGCATAAAGCGTTACTCATTGCATCAGTTTTCGTTCTTACGCTCGCGCTTTCAGCGTTTTTGGTGTCCTGCAACCCCGAAAAAATGGAAAAAATCGTAGGAACGTATAAGCTCGTCACGGACACTCGCACCGAATACGAACAAGAGACGGTGGACAATATCGCGAAGTATGGAAAAGAGGCTTATATAGTGCTCACCGGAAAGGATTACGGTTATTACGTTTATAAAGACAACGACACCCCTGCCTTTGCTCGCGAAGTCAAACTTGAATACAGCAAAAACGACAAGGACCAGGTTACTTCGGTAAGTTACGTCCTCGAAGTAGGTGGACCTGTTAAATCTTTCAACGTAGACTCAAAAGACAGAATCGCGCTTATTTCTCGCTGGCCTTCGGCGACTAAACACATTGCCGCATACGACGTTCAGTTCAACAAAATCGGCAACGCAACGGACTTGAGCGCAGTCAAGGAAGTTTATGGCGATTTGCCAGTGTTCGGATTCGATTTGTATCGATACAATTCGATGTTCTGCGCCGAATTGACCAACGGACATAATTTGCATTTCAGCAAATATATCTACAGATATTACGACGTAAATTCCGCAGCCTGCACCGCCACCCTATATTACGCGACAAAAGATGACAAAGTCCCCGTCGTTGAAACAAACTTGACCGTATCGTTTGAAAGAAATTCCGAAAACGACAAACCTATCAAAATGAAAATCGGCAACGTAGAATACGACCTCACAAGCGGCGTCCCCTCTCGCGAAGTTAAAGTCAATATCGGAAATGAAGAATTTGACGGAAATGAGGAATTGAGTTGGTTCTATCTCTCGCAAACCGAATACTCCGATTGGACGACGTATTTTCAAAGTCTTTTGGACGATTACGACTCGTCTTTGAAAGATAGCGAACAAACGTAACTGATACGCAATAATTTAACACAATAAAGGCGGTCGAAAAATACGACCGCTTTTTTATTGAGAATAATTATCTCAAATATTCACAAAAAAACAGCCGTCAAAAGACGGCTGTTTTGATTTGATTTTTAAGCAAAATCCAATTACTTTCTAGGATTCTTGATATTTGCTTGTGCTGCCTCTTTTTTGCGATACGGTTTTCAACCGTGTCGCATCGCCTTGCGGCTCTTTCCATTGCCTGCGCAAGCTCATCATTTTTCGATACATAAAAAAGCGGTTGCCTTAAGGTAACCGCTTCTTTTTTTGTTCTTTTAAATCTTCCAAAAAATTACTTTCTAGGATTCTTGATGTTCGCTTGTGCTGCAGCAAGACGAGCGATGGGGACTCTGAACGGTGAGCAAGACACGTAGTCAAGACCGATTTCGTGGCAGAACTCGATGGAGGACGGATCGCCGCCGTGTTCGCCGCAGATACCGCAGTGCAAATGGCTGTTTGCGCCTCTGCCGAGAGAAACTGCCATCTTCATGAGTTTGCCGACGCCGACGGTGTCAAGACGTGCAAACGGATCGGATTCGTAAATCTTTGCTTGATAGTAGCTGGGCAAGAACTTGCCTGCGTCGTCACGGCTGAAACCGAACGTCATTTGAGTGAGGTCGTTCGTGCCGAAGCAGAAGAAGTCAGCTTCCGTTGCGATTTCGTCAGCAGTGAGTGCCGCTCTGGGGATTTCGATCATCGTGCCGACTTCGTATTTGAGGTCAACGCCGCTTTCTTTGATGACTGCGTCTGCGGTTTCGACAACCGTCTTCTTGCAGTACTTCAATTCTTTGACTTCGCCGACGAGCGGGATCATGATTTCAGGCATAACCGTCCAATCGGGATGACGTTTTTGGACGTTGATGGCCGCTTTGATGACCGCTTTGGTTTGCATAACCGCGATTTCGGGATAGGTGACTGCCAAACGGCATCCTCTGTGACCCATCATCGGGTTGAACTCGTGCAAACTGTCGCAGAGAATCTTGATTTCGGACACGGATTTGCCTTTTGCTTTTGCAAGTGCTTCGATATCCTTTTCCTCGGTGGGAACGAACTCGTGAAGCGGCGGATCCAAGAAACGAATGGTAACAGGCATACCTTTGAGTGCTTCCATAAGGCCTTCGAAGTCTGCTTGTTGCATCGGCTCGATTGCGTCGAGTGCTTTGACGCGCTCTTCAACGGTTTCGGAGCAAATCATCTCACGGAACTTGTCGATTCTGCCCGGACCGAAGAACATATGCTCTGTACGGACAAGACCGATGCCTTG
>JBNMJA010000077.1:0-6152 GCA_050873585.1 Bacillota bacterium
CGGGTGCTTTGCACCCGTCCGCAATTATTAATTATTCATTATTAATTAGGCTCACTCTTCTCCGTCGGTAAGCGGTGTTACGAGCGTAACTTCTTGCTTGAAGATTTGTTTGCCCTTGGTTGTTCTCGTGTCGATGCGGATGCTTTCCGTGTTGACGATGCTCGTCTGACCGCCGCTTACGAAAGCCAGGTCGTAGGGCATCTTCACCGTGCCGACGTATTTGACGTACGATTTGTCGAGTTCGATGATTTTCACGCCTTTGAGGTATCTCGAAGTCGGGTCGATGAGCGAAGCGATAACTCTCTTTGCATAGCCCGTGTTGGAAACGACGATAATCTCGCCCTCTTCTTCGACTTGTCCCGCAAACACGACGCTGTCGCCGTCCGAGAGTTTTATACCCTTCACTCCCGCTGCCGTTCTGCCTTGAAGCGGAATTTCCGTGGCTTTGTAGGCAAGCACCTGACCTTCTTTGGTGACTTCCATAACGTTCTTTTCGTCGTCGACGATATCTGCGCCCACGACTTCGTCTTTATCCTGAAGATTGATTGCTTTAAGATAAGACTTCGATACGGTCGAGAATTCGCTCAAATCCACTCTCTTTGCTCCGCCCTGCTTCGTGAACAGCACGAGTTCGCCAACGGGTACGCCTTCGAAGAAGAACAGTTTGACGACGTTTTCGCCCGTTTGCGCGTCTTGATTGATTGCGCCGAGTTTGAACGGTTTGTCCTTAAACTTCTTTTCGGGCAACGACGTGACGTCGATCTTGACGACGCTTCCGAGGTTGGTCACCGCATAGAGCGTACCTTTGTTGTTCACGGACATATGGCAAATCGGGAGTGCGTCCTCGGTGAGCGATCCGAAGTCTTTCTTTGCCGTAGTATACGCCTTTTGCGACATAAAGCGCATCAGACCGTCCTTATTGGTCACGAGCACGCCGTCGCGATACGCAACCGCTTCCGCTTCGCTGGGCGCAGTATAGTTGTCCTCTTCCTGCTCACCGCTCAGAATAACCGTCATACGTTCTGAATTGAGCGCTTTCTTGATTGCGGTCAATTCCTCTTTGACGATTGAAAGTTGCTTACGCTTCGACGCCAAAATGGATTCATACAGAGCGATTTGCTTTTCGAGATGAGCAAGTTCCTCTTCGAGTTTGCCCACTTCGAGTTTTGCAAGACTCTTGAGTCGCATATCGAGAATCGCTTGCGCCTGTGCGTCGCTAAGATCGAATCTCGCTCTCAACGTTTCCTTCGCTTTTTGAGTGGATTCCGATTCCTTGATTATGCGGATAACCTCGTCGATATTACGGATTGCCACCAACAAACCTCTGACGATTTCCGCTCTTGCCTTTGCGGCTTTGAGGTCGTAAGTTGTGCGATTGACGATGATTTTGCGTTGATATTCGATATAGTAGTCGAGATATGCGGTGAGCGAGAGTTGCTCGGGTTTGCCGTTGGCAATTGCAACCATATTGATGGAATATCCCATCTCGAGATTGCTCTTTTTGAAGAGGAACGCAACGATTTTGTTGACGTCCGCGTCCTTTTTGCATTTTATGACGGCGCGAGTTCCCGACTTATCGCTTTCGTCCACGATTTCGGCAATACCTTGCAAAGTTTCCCTGTTGGCTTCTTTGAGGTCTGCTATACGAGCGAGCAATTCCGCCTTGGACACCTGATACGGAATTTCGGTTATGACGATATTCTTTTTGCCGTTGTCGTCGTTTTCGATATGAAGACGGGAGCGAATTTTGATTCTGCCCTTACCCGTCGAGTAAATATCTTCGAGATTGTCAATCGGAATGATAAAACCGCCCGTCGGAAAGTCAGGGCCGTGAAACACCTTGAACAAATCCTTTATCGTCGCGCTCGGATTGTCGATTTTCATCACGGTTGCGTCGATACACTCTCCCATATTGTGAGTGGGGATATTCGTCGCAAGACCGACTGCAATGCCGTTTGCGCCATTGACAAGCAAGTTGGGAAATCTTCCGGGAAGCGTGTTCGGCTCTTCGAGGCTGTCGTCGAAGTTCGGAGACCAAGTGACTGTTTCCTTGTCGAGATCTCGCTGAAGTTCGAGCGCAAGAGGGCTCATTCCCGCTTCGGTGTAACGCATAGCCGCCGCCGAATCTCCGTCCACAGAACCGAAGTTGCCGTGACCGTCAACGAGTTTCATTCTCATCACGAAAGGTTGCGCCATACGCACCATCGCGCCGTAGACGGAACTGTCGCCGTGGGGGTGATACTTGCCAAGGCAATCGCCCACGATTCTTGCGCATTTTTTGTGCGGTTTGTCTGGCGTGAGTCCCATTTCGTGCATAGAATAAAGCACTCTGCGCTGAACGGGTTTCAGACCGTCCTCAACTCTGGGCAACGCACGGTCGAGTATGACGTTTTCCGAATACGGAATCATCGAATTGTGCATGACGTCCTCAAAAACGGTGTCGAGCACGACTGAGTTGTATTCAATTTCTTTGTGTTGTTTTTTTGTCATTTCGGTATACTTTTATAATTTTGAAATTATTGATTTTCTTGTTCTTTCGACACTTTGAAAGTATCGATTTTGTTGAAGTCGGCGTATTGATAGATATAATCTTTGCGGATATTGCTGTCGTCGCCCATAAGTATGGTGATGCGCTTGTCCGCCATAGCCGCGTCGTCTATCGTAACTCTCGTGAGAGTGCGCTTTGCAGGGTCCATAGTGGTGTCCCAAAGTTGCTCGGGATTCATTTCGCCAAGACCTTTGAAGCGTTGAAGCAGAGCGTTTTTGCCCATCTTCTTTTGCCCTTCCGCGAGCGCGTTATCGTCGTAGCAATAGAGGATTTCGTCTTTCTTTTGCAGACGATAAAGCGGAGGCATACCTATATAAACGTGACCTTCGGTTATGAGTCTACGCATATAGCGGAAGAAGAACGTCAAAAGCAACGCTCGGATATGCGCGCCGTCCTGGTCCGCGTCCGCAAGAATAATAACTTTGTCGTATTTGAGGCTGTCCAAATCGAATTCGGGGTCTATACCCGTGCCCAAAGCGGAGATGAGCGTTGCGAATTCCTCGTTCGCGAGAATTTTTTCAAGGCTGGCTTTCTCGACGTTGAGCGGTTTTCCTCTCAACGGCAATATAGCTTGGAAGAATCTGTCTCTCGCTTGCTTTGCACTGCCGCCTGCCGAGTCGCCCTCGACTATGAACAACTCGTTGATTGCGGCGTTTTTGCCCGAGCAACTGGCAAGTTTTCCGACGAGGTTGAGTCCGTTGAGTTTGTTTTGTTGGCGGCTCAGATCCTTTGCGCGCTTTGCCGCTTCTCTCGTCTTTGCCGCCCCCATCGCCTTGGCAATGATTTTTTCGGCGATGACCTTGTTGCCTCTTTGCAAAAGCAATTCCGCAAGTTTTTCACTCACGAGATTCTCGACTTTAGGACGAACTTCGGGATTGCCGAGTTTGCCCTTGGTCTGCCCCTCGAACTGCACGTTTTGCATCTTCACGGTGATGACCGCCACCATGCCCTCTCTGAAGTCCTCGCCCAAAAGATTGGCTTGCTTGTCTTTGAGAATATTGTTTTTTCTTGCGTAATCGTTGAAAACCTTTGTGACTGCGCTCTTGAAGCCCACTTCGTGAGTGCCGCCCTCTGCTGTCGGAATATTGTTGACGTAAGAATAAATGTTTTCCGAATAACCTTCCGTATGTTGAATGGCAACCGCAACCTCGAAGTGCGGCTCTTTTGCCTCGACGTAAAGCGGCTTGTCGTAAAGCACGACTCTGCCTTCGTTGAGATATTGCACGTAGTCGGCGATACCGCCCTTGAAGCAGAAAACATCGTGTTTGCCCGTGCCGCCGGCAAGAGGCATACGCAGATCGTCGATGATTATCGTAACGCCCTTGTTGAGATACGCAACGTCGCGCATACGCTCTGCAATGACGGTGTAGTCGAATTTTTCTTTTCCGAAAACTCTCTCGTCCGGCTTGAATTTTACGCTCGTACCCGTGCCTTTGACTTTGCCGATGACGGTGAGAGGCGTCTTGACGATACCGCTTTTTATCTTCGTGCCCACTTGCGGAGACCAAAACTCCGCTCTGTAAAGATTGCCGTCACGTTTGACGTCAACCGTGAGCCACTCGGAAAGCGCGTTGGTGACGGATGCGCCCACGCCGTGCAAACCGCCCGAGTAGTTGTATTGACCGTTGTCGAATTTCGCACCTGCGTGAAGTTGAGTGAAAACCACCTCTACGCCGCTGATTTTGAGTTTGGGATGCTTATCCACAGGCACGCCGCGGCCGTTGTCGCTGACTCTTGCAACGTTGTCGTCCAAAAGTTCGATACGCACGGTGTCGCCGTACCCGTTTGCGGTTTCGTCGATACTGTTGTCGATAATTTCCCAAAGGATATGATGCATACCCTTGCTTCCCGTCGTACCGATATACATACCGGGACGTTTTCTCACGGCGTCCAGACCTTCCAGAATCCGAATATCGCCTGCCTTGTAATCTTGATTTGCCATACAGTAAACCTTTATAAATATAATAATAAATATATGATACCACAATATCTTGTTTTTTTCAAGACATTTGAACGCCTAATTTTGTGGTTTGAAAAAAATATTCCGTCTGCAAATGTGCTTTTAGTATCTCAACTCTATGCTGTATGCGCTATTTGGATGAAGCGCGCGAAAAAACCCTTTTGACGTTCGCCGCCTTGTGGCTCGTGTTCCGTCTGCGAATATGCTTTCTGTATCTCAACCCTACGCTGTAAGCGATAATCGAATATGTTTTGATGGCTACTATAATGCAATATTTGAATGAAGAACAAGAAAGAGTCGCGCTTCGGCAACCCTAATTTACTAAGCGTAAATGAGTTGTCGAAGCGCGACTCTGCCGCAGTTATTCGTCAAATAGTGCCTTATAGCATGGAGTTGAGACGGGTGAGGAAGTCAGAATACACTTCCCCCCTATTCGTCTCGTTCAAAATCTCGTGACGTGCGTCGGGATAAAGTTTGAGAGTGAGATCTTTGACGCCGAGAGATTTATATTGATCGTAGAGTTTTTGGACGAGTTTGCCGTTGCCGCCGACGGGGTCTTTGTCACCGGAGAAGATGCCGATGGGCTTGTTCTTGTCGATCTTTGCGAGATTCTCCGCCTTGTAACTCTCTTTGAGTCCGTTGAGGAAGAATTTGAAGAAAGCGACGGACATAACGTAGCCGCATTGCTCGTCGAATATGTATTTTTTGACGTTTTCTTTGTCGCGTGAAAGCCACGCAAACTCCGATTCTTTTTTGAAGGGCTTGTTGTATGCGCCGAAGGTGAGTTTGTCGAGAAGTTTTGCGGTTTTTTCTCCGCCGGTAAGTTTATAGTTGACGTTTGCGACGGTTGCGCCCGTGTTGAGAAGCGCACCTTTCATCATTGCCGAGCCGCTGAGAATAACGCCCGAATAGTCCTTGCACTCCTCGATATAGCGTTGACCGACCATACTGCCGTAACTGTGACCGAGATAGAATACGGGAAGCGAATATCTGTCTTTGAGCATTTTGGTGATTGCGCACTCGTCTTTGACGGTATCGAAATAGATATTGCCCTTGTGGTAACCCTTGACGCCTTTGGACGATTGTTTGGTGCTCGTCATGCCGTGAGCACGGTGGTCGTCTGCAAAAACGATAAATCCGTTCTGGTTGAGGTAGTTTGCAAAATCGTCGTATCTGCGAGCGTGCTCTGCCATACCGTGAGAGATTTGAACAACGCCTTTGGGATTGCGAACGTTATCCCAAAGATAGCATTGCAACACAGTGCCGTCAAAACTTTGAAATTTTTCTGTTTTCATAAAAGTTCCTCCTATCGCTAAGCGAAAAGCCTTTTTCAATATGCGAATATTGTAACACACGCTCGCGCGATTTTCAAGACGTAAAATTACGCAACTTTATGCGTTTTTGTTTCATAATATGGATATATGACTTCAAACAACGACGAAAAAACACTCAACAAGCAACCCGAAAGAACCATTATTTTCACGGGCGGCGGCACGGGCGGACACGTCTACCCCAACATTGCTTTGATTCCCGAATTTAAAAAAAGAGGTTTCACGCCCGTATATGTCGGCGGCGAAGGCAACACGATAGAAAGGCAACTTGCAAGAGATATAGGCACCAGATACTACGGCATTCCCACAATAG
>JBNMJA010000078.1:0-6030 GCA_050873585.1 Bacillota bacterium
ATTGTGCGGAATTTGTATATCTATACGATCAAATTCTCGGGCGAAGAAGAAAATTCAAACGCTCCGAGCGACGAAACTTCCGCTGCCGTCGAGCAGACTGACAGAGTTGCCACGGTTTACGTCGGGTTTTCGAAAACCGACAACAAAGCGGAAGGCGCAAGCGCGGTATGGCATAGCGACAGGAGAAAGGACGGGGAGTTCTATTTCTTGACAGAAACCACGATAAGTCTCAATCCGAGTGCGATATTTAGTGCCGTTAAAGCAAGCGTACCACAAGAAGACCTTGTCAGCGACGGAGTTGAATACAACCGCTTGAAAGTGGTTTTGAGATATGATACAATCTATAAATCTATAAAAAGCGACGGTGAAATAACGCGCGCAGGCAGGACGTATACGCACGTTTTTGCGCTTGATGAAAGCCTCGAAAACGAAGTGATCACGCTAAAAATGCGCTCGCCCAATTCCGCAAACTGGTATGCAATGCTTGCGTGTTGCGCACTCGCTATCGTGCTTATCGCAATCGTCGCAACGTTATCTGTCAAAGGTGCAAAATGGCAAAAGACGAAAACAAAAGAGTGACGAGAGGTATGCCCAACAACGTTGACGCGGAAGCGTCCGTTCTCGGTTCTATCCTCATTGACAACAAAGCGGCCGATATCATCATTCCTATGCTCAAAGCAGAGGATTTTTACCTTTCGCAAAACAGACTGATTTTTGAGGTTATGAAACAACTTCAAAACGAAAGCAAGCCTATCGATACGGTGTCCGTTTGCGACGCGTTGGAACTGAAAGGTCAACTTGACGAAGTCGGTTCGATTGCGTATCTTAGCGAACTTGCAGAGGGCGTCGTGTCCGCCGCAAACGGCGAGTATTATGCAAGCATAATAAAACGTGACAGTCTAACGAGGAGAGTTATCGAGGCAGGCAACGATATCGCAAAATTCGGCTACGAATGTCAGGACGGCAAGGACGCTCTCGACAACGCCGAAAAACTCGTTTACGCCATTGCGGAGCAATCGAGCGAAAAGGCTCTCGTAAAAGTCGACGACGCCGCTGCACTTGCGCTCAAAACCATTCAGGACGCACAGTCCGGCAACGTACCCAAAAACACGATATATACCGACTTTCCGACTTTCGATCAGAAAACGCACGGCTTGAAACCCGGTGAAATGGTGCTTATTGCCGCTCGTCCTTCCGTAGGTAAAACGGCGTTCGCGCTCAATATTGCGGCAAACGTTGCGCTTAATCACGGCAAAAAAGTGGCTATTTTCTCACTTGAAATGCCTGCCGATTTGCTTGCAACCCGTATGCTTGCGTATATTTCAAAGGTGTCACTCACCAAGATGACCACTAGAGGCGCACTTACCGCAACCGACCTCAAAAAACTTTACAACGGCTACAAAGCGTTGCTTGCGTCGGATATCTATATCGACGATTATTCGATGAACGGACCTACAGACGTTTTGTCGAAGTGCCGCCGCTTGAAGAGAGAAAAGGGACTTGATCTCGTCGTTATCGACTACTTGCAACTTATGACATCGCAAAAGAACGGCAGAGCGGCAGAAAGTCGTCAGGTCGAAGTCAGCGATATGTCGAGAAAGATGAAGATCTATGCAAAGGAACTCAATTGCCCGATCATTTTGCTTTCGCAAATGTCACGTGGCATCGAGCAACGTCCCGACCATACGCCGCAACTTTCCGACCTTCGTGAATCGGGTTCAATCGAGCAGGACGCGGATATCGTTATGTTCCTCAACAAGCCTTACACGTACAACAAGGCTCTTCCTCCCAACGAGGTTATCCTCGATGTCAAGAAAAACAGAAACGGTACTATCGGCGAAATCAAACTCGACTGGGACGGCGATACTACCTCGTTCAAGGAATGCGTCGACGAAAACGCAAACACCACCGAGTACGTCTACGAGCCGCCTAAGAAGCGTGAAGACGACGAAGAGGGCGGTGTGGATATGAAGTCGATATCGGACGTTGCAGAGGATTTGCACGAGGTTGCAGCCGCAGACTCGGATATGCCTTTTGATATGCCGTTCGGTTCTGACGACGCACGACAAGCGCCTCCGCCGAGCGATGACGACGTTCCCGACGAAGACGACGAATATGTTGACGACGGCGACGAAATAGACGAAGACGGAGATATTCCATTTTAAGCAAAAACCGTCGCTGTGACAATGACAATATGCACTTGTACAATTGACAAGAGTCACACTAGGTTTATTGCTTTGCTAACCGCACAATCGGGCGTTTGCTCTCAAATCAAACACGGATAAAACTCTTGCAACAGTTCCGCACGCTCGATTGCTTGGTGGAGCGTGCTGCGCACGCAAGCGGATAAAGCATAAGCCGCAGTTGTAAAGAACTTAATATATTAATCGACGTGCCGATCGGCACGTTTTTTTATCCGTAATTATTAATTATTCATTATTAATTTTTCAATAACATACAATATTTTATGTTCAAAGACGAAGTGAAAAAGAAACTGAGCGTGGCGGGTGAGATTTTTCCGTTTACGCTTAATATGCTTTCAAGAAAAAAGACGGTGATTTGCGGTGTGAAAAGAGTGATTTTTTCTTCCGAAACGCAACTGAAAATCAGACTTGACGGCGGAAATATGACGATTGACGGCGTAGGACTCAAGATTGTGGAAATCGGTGGCGGAGATATGTTTTTGGAGGGGCAAATTGACAAAATCGAATTTGAAAACTAAAAAGGCAAAAAAAGAGCCTAAAAAAGAAAATATTGCGTTAGAACGCCGAAAAAATGAGGCGCGCCAAATTAAAGAAAAGCATAGACAGACGTTGAAGAAGCAGAAAGTCGAGCAAAAAGAAGAAAAACGCAAATCGAGAGACGAAAGAGATGAGTTATTGCTTGAAAAACTGCTTGCCAAAAAGAAAAAATACCGCGATAGATTGTCTAAAATCGAAGGTAAATTCGGCAAAACGACTATTGAAGTCGGAGGAGCGAACGCATCGAGAGTATTGATTGCGATTTCAAAAATCGCAAGGGTGCAAAACGTTGAGAGCGCAAAGTGTTGCGTGAGATTTTGCGTGCCGTCCAAACAATGTCATAAGATTATTGCATTATTGCAAAACTTATGCTATGATTATAAAATAGTTAATATAGGAGGAGTGTCGCCTGCGATTTTTCGTGCGTTCACGAGAGTCGGAATAGCCACAGGGATAATCCTCGGTGCAGTTGCGTTTTGTTTGTATTCGTCTTTCGTCACGCGCGTGAGCGTGAAGTACGAGGGCGCGTGCGACTACGCATTAAACGCCCAAATTGACGGCATACTGAAAGAGTACGGCGCTTTCAAAGGCGGACGGATACGCAATTTTGACGAAAAGGGACTTTGCAACGCAATTTCCGCACTCGATAAAGTGGCGTACGTCGGCGTAAAGAGAGACGGCACGCATTTGACGATAGTCTACAAAACCGCTTTGAAAAAAGAGAGTTTTGTGGCGGGCAACGCAAAGAGTGTGGTTGCATCCAAGCGCGCGGTCGTCACGAGAGTTATAGTCGAGGGCGGCACTGCGGTCAAAAAGTACGGCGACGTAGTCGAAGTCGGCGATACGCTGATTGAGGGTTATATCGAGTATGGCGACAGCAAAATTCCCGTCGAGGCAAAGGGATATGCTTTCGGAAAAGTGTATTACAAGCGCACCAAGTACTTTGCAAACGTGGAGAAAATCGACGAGGTTGTATCTACGAAGAAATATACGAGATTCGGCATATTCTCAAAAAGTCCGAAGCAACCCGAGAGCCCGTTTGAAAACTTTACGTTGAAAACGAGCGTAAAAAAATTCGGATTTTTGTTGCCGATTGATATATATACGTTCGAGTTTGAAGAAATCAGGACGGTGGAGAGAGAAAACGCACTCGATTTGCAAGGTATGAAAAAGGCGTTGTATTCCGATCTCGTTGCCGATCTCAACGAAAGCGCAAGCGTACTTAACGCCTATTACGAGGTCACCCAAACGGAGGACGGAACGTACGTCACACTGACGCTCGAAGCAGAGGAAATCATATAGATGAAAACTCAAAAAGAAAAGCAATTTGAAAGTTACGACGTAATGATGAGCGTATTCGGCGAACTTGACGAGAATATCGAAAAGTTGACCGACGCTTTTGACGTTGACGTTTTTGCAATGGGCACGAGCGTGAAAATCAGCGGAGAGGAGAAGGACGTTCAAGGCGCTCTCCGAGCAATTGACGCGCTTGAAAAACTGTGCAAAAAGCAACCTCTGGGATCGCAGCAAGTCAATATGGTCATCGGCTACGCAAAGGCAGGCAAAGACTTTGACGTTGAGGATCTGATGGGAACGGTGGCAATCACCGCCCGCGGCAAAATCATTCGTCCTAAAACATTGGGACAGAAGAAATATGTTGACGCAATCAAGAAGTCGAGCATAGTTTTCGGCGTCGGACCTGCGGGAACGGGCAAGACGTATCTTGCTGTCGCGCTTGCCGTGTACGCTCTCAAGAACAGAGAAATCGACAAGATTATTCTCACTCGTCCGGCAGTCGAGGCAGGCGAAAAACTCGGTTTTTTGCCGGGAGATATGAACGAGAAAGTGGATCCCTATCTCCGTCCGCTTTTCGACGCACTCCAGGAGATGATGGGACAGGACGCATATCTTCGCCATATCGAGAGAGGAAGCATCGAAATCGCACCGTTGGCGTATATGAGGGGCAGGACGCTTTCAAACAGTTTTATCATTCTCGACGAGGCGCAAAACACCACGAGAGAGCAAATGAAAATGTTTCTCACACGTATGGGCGAGAACAGCAGAATCGTCGTCACGGGCGACGTAACCCAGATCGACCTTCCCAAAAACGTCAAAAGCGGTATGATCGACGCAATCGAAGTGCTTGACGGCGTGGATGGAATAGATATAGTGAAACTCACCGCAAAAGACGTGGTTCGCCACGAACTTGTGACGAGAATCATTCAAGCATATGAAAAAGCAGAATCGGCAAGAGCAAAAGTCGCAAACGAACAAAAGAGCGACGATTGACCTTGCGGGAGTGAATTATGATAGATGACGTAAGAGACCTTTCAAGAGCGGAAAAAGAAAAAGCCATAGCGCGCAGAAACGTATCGAGATATATCGGATCTTGTTTTGCGACGGCAATCGTGGCAGTGTTTGCGATGACGCTTTTCGCACTGTTTATGATAGGCGATTTTATGGACGCTTTCACGGCAAAGAACGCACTTTCCACGACGGCGATTTTCATTTCGTCGGCAGTGCTGACGATTTTCCTTATGGCAGGCATTTACAGATTTACGCAGCCCAAAGGAACGAACACGAGAGATTTTCATTTGACGATAATCCTCGTGGTTATCACGTTTATGGCGTCCATTGCCACGGCAACCAAGTTCAATCTGTACGCAATGCCGATTGCGCTTGCAACGCTCGTTCTCATCGAACTTATCGACAGACGCACCGCCACTTTGTCAACGGCGGTGGTTGCGATTATGATTGCGGTTGCGTTTATGCGCGACACGGTGACGTACGAATACACGACGGTCATTGCCTCTATCGTGTGCAACAGTTTGTGTGCGGTCATCGTCAATTTTTATGAGAAAAAGCACCTTACTCGCCTCAAATTCTTGCTCGTTTCCATGGCAACGCCCGTCACGATGCAACCGCTCGTCGTTTTGTTTACGCTTGCAAGCGGCGACACGTCTATGAACCTTTTGTGGCACATGGTGTGGTCGTACGGCGCGAATATCGCCGCATCGCTCGTGTTTATGCCGCTTGTTGCGATTTTCGAGGGCGTGTTCAACATAGCGGACGATTTCAGATTGAACGAACTTTGCAATCTGTCCAATCCGCTCCTCAAACGTCTTGCGAGCGAAGCGCCCGGCACGTTCAATCACTCGCTAGTCGTCGGCAACCTTGCGGAAGCGTGTGCGTCGGCAATCGGCGAAAATCCGAATATGGCAAGATGCGCGGCGTATTATCACGATATCGGCAAACTCAAAGCCCCGATTTATTTCAGCGAAAACCAATC
>JBNMJA010000079.1:0-5804 GCA_050873585.1 Bacillota bacterium
ATACGCAAGCGGAAGAATGTAGTTGTTGACGACGACAGCGCCGAGCATAAACGTACCGGCAATGTTGCAAAGCACGTTTGCGATCATACAAACCAACGCGCCGATAAGTTGACCTTTATACGGCTTCCAATATCCGAGAATACGCTTGAGCGTCTGCATCGGATTTTTGGCTCTGAACTTGTTTTGTTGAGGTGCTTTATTCATACCGTTTTTCCTGTTTTTAGGCATTGACGCTCACCTCCTCGTCGCTTCCTTTCTTTTGGGAATTGTATACGTCCTGATAGATTTCGTTGGTTGCGAGCAACTCCTCGTGAGTGCCGACTGCATCTATTTTTCCGTCGTTCATAACGATGATTCTGTCCGCGTCCTCAACCGAAGAAATGCGTTGAGCGATGATAAGCACCGTTGTGTCTGAGAACTCTTTTTTGAGTCCGGATCTGATTGCCGCGTCGGTTGCGGTGTCGACTGCGGACGTAGAGTCGTCCATAATCATAATTTTTGGGCGCTTCAAAAGTGCGCGAGCGATGCAAAGACGTTGCTTTTGTCCGCCCGACACGTTTACGCCGCCCTGCCCGAGTTCGGTTTCGTAGCCGTCGGGGAAAGACATAATGAAATCGTGCGCTTGCGCGGCTCTTGCGGCGTGCTCGATTTCCTCGTCAGTGGCGTCCTTGTTGCCCCACATAAGATTCTGTTTTATCGTGCCGCTGAAAAGCACGTTCTTTTGCAAAACCATTGCGACGGAATCGCGCAGATTTTCGAGTTTGTAGTCTTTTACGTTTACGCCGCCAACCTTGACTTCACCGTCAAGAACGTCGTAAAGTCTGGGAATAAGTTGCACGAGTGTGGATTTTGCAGAACCCGTGCCGCCGATAATGCCGATCGTTTCGCCGCTCTTGATGTGCAAATCGATATTTTCGAGGTTGAGAACGTCGTGGGATTTCGAGTATGAGAAGTCCACGTTGTCGAAGTCGATACTGCCGTCCTTAACTTTGATATCCTGTGCGTCGGGAGCGTCCTCGATATCGATTTTCTCGTCGAGAATCTCAACGATACGGTCCATAGAAGCACGGGACATAACGATATTCATAAAGCCCATCGCAACCATGATGAGCGACATAAGAATTTGCATTATGTAACTCAAGAACGCCGTGAAATCGCCAAGTTGCATTTTGCCGACGATGATATCGTTTCCGCCGAACCAAGCAACGCAAATAATGCACGCATAGACGATGATTTGCATAAACGGGAATGCGACGACGATGATTTTTTCGGCAGAAAATTGCAGTTTTTGAACAGAAGAACTGATCTTTTTGAACTTGTCGATCTCGTTGTCCTCTCTCACGAACGCCTTGACCGCACGTATGCCGATGAGGTTTTCCTGCGTGGATTCGTTCATATCGTCGTATTTCCTGAGCATTTTCTCGAATCTCGGGAATACGATCTTGACGCCGACGATAAGTCCTACGATCAGTACGGGAATCGCCGCCGCAAAAATCAACGACAACTCGGGGCTTATCGAAATCGACATAAGCATCGCAAGTATGAACATAAACGGCGAGCGCACAAGCATACGCGTGATGATCTGAAACGCCATCTGCATATTGGTTACGTCCGTCGTGAGCCTTGTCACGAGGCTTGCGGTGTTGAATCTGTCAAGGTTTGCAAAAGAGAAATTCTCGATTTTGTAAAACATGGTTCTGCGCAGATTCTTTGCAAATCCAGTCGAAGCGGTTGATGCCAGTTTGCCCGCCGTTGCGCCGAAAAACAGGGATATGAGCGCCATACCCACCATCATTGCGCCGCAAGTAACGATAAACCATACGCGATTGTTCATCGTAAACAAGTCGTAAGACGTCTTGCCAAGTTCGAGCGAAAAAGTAAACGCCGTGGCGTCTTCGACCATACCGACGTTGACTATTTGCGCCATAATGAGCGGAATCAAGATTTCAAAGAGGACTTCAAGCGCAACGAGAACGGACGTGAAAATCGCAGGGACTTTGTATTCTCCCACGCAACTCGCCAGTTTTCTTACGCCGTTTTTGGCCCTCGGTGCTTTATTTTTTTCGTTTGCCATAATCTCCTAAAATATCGCCTACCGCGAAAGTGTAAAAAACGATTTGCGCATGCAAAAGGTTCACACGATTGCAAAAGCGTTGCAATCAATATTCTATTTACAATTATTTAAAAAAAATGTCAACGAATTGACGCAAATATTTATAAATATTATATATTTTAATATACTTTTATCCTTATATGCGTTTCAAAATCGCCGTATGCGCAAAATGATGTTTGTGGAGATATCTTGACAAAAACGGCGTATCTGTGCAATAATTTATACAACGATATGGTTTGGAGGACGTTATGTCTGCTCAAAAAGAAGATTTGCGCATCGTTCGCACGAGAAAACTTTTAAGCAATACCCTGCTCGATATGATGGAAGAAGAATCTATCGAGAAAATCAGCGTTATCGACCTTTGCAACAGAGCGATGGTCAA
Source organism: Bacillota bacterium (assembly GCA_050873585.1). Lineage (GTDB taxonomy): Bacteria > Bacillota > Clostridia > Christensenellales > CAG-917 > CAG-475. The sequence goes on from JBNMJA010000079.1 coordinate 2,496, forward strand.
CCGCGCCACATTCTACGCGCACTTCGAAGACAAATACCACCTTTTGACCTTTGCGCTTGAGGAACTCAAAGACGACCTCTATCAAAAATTCACCAAGGACACGAAATTCACCACCCCTACCGAAACTCTCAATTCGATGATAGTTATGGGCGTTGATTTCTTCTTTGACAAACACAATCATATCGCAAACATAATTCGCTGCAACCGCAACGGCAAGGTCATCAGCACGATACAGGACTCCATCACGCACTCGATAAAGTATCAACTCTCCAAATACAAAGACTCGTACGAAATCAAACTTCCTTTGCAGATACTCTCCACTTTCGTGGCGGGCGGAATGATTAACACCGTGCTTTGGTGCGTTGACAACCCCGGCAAATACTCCTACGACGAGTTTATCACCTACGCAACGTGTCCGCTCGCCGAGCGTTGCTTCGTGAAAAAATAAAAACATACCTCGATATAAATAGGATCGCTACGACTATGAAAATTAAAAAAAACGAAAAACGATTCAAAAAAGTATACGGCGACACTTCCCTGTTCGGAGCGGAATTTACGATAATCGTTGACACCCAAACAGGCGTAAACTATCTTTCCGTCCACGACAGTTACGGCACGGGTGTCACCCCTCTTCTCGATTCGGACGGAAAACCCGTTGTGACCAAAATCGAAGAATAAGCGCTTGCGCTTTCAACGAAAGTACGCATTTCTCAATCGGGAATGCGTATTTTTTTTATAACTTTTTCCCTATATAAAACCTCGTTGAAAAAAACTGTAAATTTTTGTGCAGAATATATTGACAATTCAAAATTTGGTGATATAATTAGCAATCGAAGATAAAGAGTGCTAACAGTCAAATAAAAAGATTGCCAAAGAATGATAACAGAGGCAAATCTCGGATAGCACGACACGGAACATATTTCAAAGGAGGTATGAACTATGGACACCAACAAATTCACAAAGAAAGCGCTTGACGCTATAAATGCCGCGCAAAACCTTGCGCTTGAAAGGCATCATCAACAACTTTGCAAGGAGCATATCGCGTATGCGTTGCTCAACGACGAGGACGGTCTTATTCCCAAACTCGTCACCAAGTGCGGAGCGGACGCACCGCAACTTCTGAGAGAAATCGATAGAATCCTCTCGCAAATGCCGTCTGTCACGGGTAGCGGCGCAGGCGAAGTGTATCTGAGTCAAGACGCCTCGCTTATGCTCTCGCAAGCAGAGAAAGACGCAAAGAAACAAGGCGACGATTTCGTCAGCGTGGAGCATATATTTGCCGCGATTCTCGACAATCCAACCACTGCCCTCAAAGCCGCGTTTGCAAAGTGCAAACTTACAAAAAAGGACTTTATGAGCGCGCTTTCGCAAGTTAAAACCTCGAAAGTGACAAACGATAGTCCCGAAGACACCTACGATGTCCTCAACAAATACGGTCACGATATGGTTGAAAGAGCCGCTCGCGGACAACTCGATCCCGTCATCGGTCGTGACGACGAGATAAGAAACGTCATTAGAATTCTGTCGAGAAAAACCAAGAACAATCCCGTTCTTATCGGCGAGGCAGGCGTGGGCAAAACCGCAATAGCCGAAGGTCTTGCTCAACGTATCGTAAGAGGCGACGTTCCCGAAGGACTCAAAGACAAACATATCTTCGCACTCGATATGGGCGCGCTTATCGCAGGCGCGAAGTATCGTGGTGAATTTGAAGAAAGACTCAAAGCGGTTTTGGGTGAAATCAAAAAGCAAAACGGCAGAATGTTGCTGTTTATCGATGAACTTCACACCATAGTCGGCGCAGGCAAAACCGAAGGCAGTATGGACGCAGGCAACCTTCTCAAGCCTATGCTTGCAAGAGGCGAACTGCACTGCATCGGCGCAACTACCCTCGACGAATACCGCAAATATATCGAAAAAGATCCTGCGCTCGAAAGACGTTTCCAACCCGTTATGGTCAACGAACCTACGGTTGAGGACACAATCGCGATACTGCGTGGCTTGAAGGAAAGATACGAAATCTTCCACGGCGTGCGCATTCACGATCAGGCGCTCGTTGCGGCGGCAACGCTCTCTGACAGATACATCACCGACAGATTCTTGCCGGACAAGGCAATCGACCTTGTGGACGAGGCGTGTGCTATGATTCGTACCGAAATCGACAGTATGCCCACCGAAATGGACGTCATCAGCCGCAAGATTATGCAACTCGAAATCGAGGAAATGGCTCTTGAAAAAGAAACCGACAAACTCTCCGTCGACCGTCGCGAATCCATCAAAAAGGAACTTGCCGAACTTCACGACAAATTCAACGAGATGAAGGCGCAATGGGAGAACGAAAAGAAAGAAATCAACAGCGTTCAGGACACAAAAGCCGAAATCGACCGCGTCAATCTCCAAATCGAAGAGGCAAAACGCAACAGCGACTACGGCAAAGCAGCGCAACTGCAATACGGTGAACTGCCTGTCCTTACGAAGAAACTCGAGGAGGCGGAAAAGAAATCCGCAAAAGGCTCTACTCTGCTCCGTGACGAAGTGACCTCGGACGAAATCGCAAAAATCGTGGCAAAGTGGACGGGAATCCCCGTGACCAAACTTATGGAAAGCGAAAAAGAGAAACTCCTTCACCTATCCGACGAACTGCACAAGAGAGTCATCGGACAGGACGAAGCCGTCACTGCGGTGAGCGAAGCGGTGCTCCGTTCGCGTGCGGGAATCTCCGACGAGAACAGACCTATCGGCTCGTTCCTCTTCCTCGGACCTACGGGCGTTGGCAAGACGGAACTTGCAAAGACTCTTGCGTCCTATCTCTTTGACGACGAGCGCAATATCGTGCGTATCGATATGACGGAGTATATGGAAAAATTCAGCGTATCTCGTCTTATAGGTGCGCCTCCGGGATACGTGGGATACGACGAAGGCGGTCAACTCACCGAAGCCGTGAGAAGAAAACCCTACTCAGTGGTACTTTTCGACGAGATCGAGAAGGCTCACCCCGACGTGTTCAATATTCTGCTTCAAGTGCTCGACGACGGCAGAATCACCGACAGCCAGGGCAGAACGGTCAACTTCAAGAATACGATCATAATTCTGACCTCCAACCTCGGCAGCAATATCATCCTCGACAATATCGACGACAAAGGCAATATCACCGACGACGCGAAGGCGCAGATCGACAAACTGCTCAAACAAACCTTCCGCCCCGAGTTTCTCAACAGACTTGACGACACGGTGCTCTTCACTCCGCTTTCGAGAGAAAACGTCTACAAGATCATCGACATTATGCTCAAGAAACTCGAATCGAGACTCGAC
>JBNMJA010000080.1:0-5787 GCA_050873585.1 Bacillota bacterium
ATGATTGCCGTGCCGAGAATGGTGCAGAAACTTCTTGCGCAACCGAGTTTTTGCGGAGATTGCGTGTCGCATATAGAGGACGTGTACGTAGGCGGCGATCTCGTGAGCGAGGATCTCGTCAAAAAGTTTGGCGAGCGTATGAAGGCAAGCGGCGGAAAAGGCGTGTTGTCTCCCGGTTACGGACTCACCGAAACGTGTAGCGTATGCGCGGTGTCGAAGGGCGATTTCGCATCCGGAGCGGTCGGAAAACCCATAAACGGCGTCGAAGTGCGCGTGGTTGACGAAAATCTCAATCAAGTGCCGTGCGGAAGCGTAGGGGAACTGCTTATAACCGGCGATCAGATTATGAGCGGATACGTAGGTGATGAAGAGGGAACGAAAAAGGCACTTATATGTCTGGATTCAAAGACGTGGGTGCGCACGGGCGACTATTTCAAAACCGACGAAACGGGAAGGCTGTTCTTTATGGGCAGAAAGAAAAGACTCATAAAGATTTCGGGAATAAACGTATTTCCGAGCGAGATAGAGAGAGTCGCGGGCGAACTTCCGTTCGTAGGGGATTGCGCGTGCATCGAATATCGCGTAAACGGCAAACCATTTATAAAATTGCTCGTCGAAGGGCAGCTTACGGACGCTCAAAAGCAGGCTGTGATAAACCATATTTCAAAGCGTATGTCACACTGGAACAAACCGAGCGTAGTGCAATGCGTGGATAAGTTTCCGCGTACCAAAATAGGAAAAATAAATATAGAGGGATTAAATTATGAATTTGGCAAAGATACGCAGGGCGGTCAATAAAATCGCTCCGTCCGTCCAAGTCGAAAACTACAGAGGCTGCGTCAGGCTCACGGGAGAACTCGACAATTGGGCAGATATCTACAGATGCGGAAAAGCCGCCGTATGCAAAGGCTCGCTTGGCGTACTCAACGATATCAAACTCAAAGGATTTTGTGAACAAGAGAAAAAACCGACGCTCAAAGACGACGCACTCGACGGGCAAAAACCAGACGTACTTATTATCGGCGGCGGAATCGTCGGCTGCGCCGTGGCAAGAGAACTTTCTCGGCTCGATATCGACGTTTTGCTGGTTGAAAAGGCAAACGACGTGGCGTGCGGAGCGTCCTCTCGCAACGACGGTTGCATCCACCCGGGAATCGACCTTCACAAAGGACAACTCAAACTCAAATACGTGCTCGAAGGCAACAGAATGTACACCCGTCTTGCAGAAGAACTCGGGCTGTCGTTCAAGCGTTGGGCGCAGATGTTTATTTTCTCCACCAAGTGGGAAAACGCAATTATTCCACCTCTTTACAAACTTCGCGCCAAGCAACTCGGCGTGGAGGGCGTAAGGCATCTTACCCCCAAACAAATAAAAGAAGTCGAGCCCAATCCGCCATCGTGGGCAACGGGCGCTATGTATATGGCGACGGCGGGTATGGTTTCGCCCTACAAAACCACTATCGCGCTTTGCGACAACGCAATACAAAACGGTGCGAGAGTGTCTTTGAACACGCACGTTGAGGGTATGGAACTTGACGGCGGCAAAGTCGTTTGCGTGCACACCAACAGAGGTGACGTGTATCCGCGCGCAATCGTCAACTGCGCAGGCGTGTACAGCGACGTCGTTGCGGATATGGCAGGGGATAGAACGTTCACCGTTCACCCGAGAAAAGGCACGGATATCATTCTCGACAAAAAGAGAGTGGGATACGCGCTTTCCTCGTACGCAAGAAGTTTCTTTGCGCCGCTTCCGCCCGAGGCGCGCCCCGACAGCAAAGAGCAAGTGGGACACACCAAAGGCGGCGGCGTTATGCGCACGATCGACGGCAATATTCTCGTCGGACCCGACGCACACGAAGTGCCTTCGAGAGAGGATTATTCCACTTCGATTCGAGATATAGACAATATTATCAAAAAGCAAAAACTTGCTCAGCCTATGCTGAACAAGGGCGATATAATCACCTATTTTTCGGGAACGCGCGCGGCGACGTACGAGGAAGACTTCGTCGTCAGACGAGGCGTGTTCACCTCCAACGTTTACGAGGCGGCAGGTATTCAATCACCCGGTATCACCGCCGCTCCCGCAATTGCGGTTGATATCAGAAACTGGATAAAAGAGGATTTGAAAGCAAAAGACAAAAAGAATTTCAATCCCGTATATAAGCACACCCCGAGGCTTGCGAATCTTCCAGACGAGGAGAGGGCAAAGTATATTGCAAAAAACCCCGAATACGGCGAGATTATCTGCCGTTGCGAAGAAGTGAGCAAGGGCGAAATCGTGGACGCGCTCGAAAGTCCGCTCAAAGTTGCCACTATTGACGGAATCAAGCGCAGAGTGCGCCCCGGTATGGGAAGATGCCAAGGCGGATTCTGCTCTCCGCTCGTTGCAAAAATCATTGCCGAGCACGAGGGAATAAGAATAGAGGACGTGCTCAAAGGCGACGAGGGCAGCGTCATCGTCTACGGCAACACCAAAGGCAACGCCAAGGAGGAAAACTGATATGCGAAATTACGACGTAGTGGTCATAGGCGGCGGACCTGCAGGTTTGTCTGCGGCGCAAAGCGCGTGTCTCAAGGGCGGCAAAGTCGCAATTATCGAAAGAGAGGCGCGGCTCGGCGGTATACTCAAACAGTGCGTGCACGACGGTTTCGGACTCATTCGTTTCGGCGAAAAGTTGGCAGGACCCGAGTATAGCGAAAGATATATCGATTTTGTGAAAGAACTCGATATCGATACGTTCACTTTCACGTTCGTCACGAGAATAGAAAAGAAAGAAAACGGATTTGAAATCACCGCCGTATCGAAGGACGGCATCGAAAAATTCTTCACCAAAGCAATCGTGCTTGCAACGGGGTGCAGGGAGCGCACGGCAAAGCAAGTGCTCATTCAAGGCACTCGCCCCGCAGGCGTGTTCACCGCAGGTACGGCGCAGAACTTCGTCAATCTGCAAGGCAAACTGCCCACGAAAAAATGCGTCATTCTCGGCAGCGGCGATATAGGTCTGATTATGGCAAGACGACTCACGCTCGAGGGTGCAAAGGTCGAGGGCGTGTACGAAGTAAAGCCCACGCCGAGCGGACTTACGAGAAACATTCATCAGTGCTTGCACGATTTCGATATTCCGCTCTATTTGTCGCATACAGTGACGAGAGTGTTCGGCGCGGATAGGCTCGAAGGCGTTGAAGTTGCCAAAGTCGACGACAAAATGAATCCGATCGAAGGCACTCAAAGACGCATAGATTGCGACGCTTTGATACTTTCCGTCGGCTTGATTCCTGAAAACGAACTTGCCGAATCCATAGGCGTAAAAATAAATCCTTTCACCAAAGGCGCGGATTGCGACCAGACTTATATGTCGTCGATAGACGGCGTGTTTTCCGCAGGAAACGCACTTAACGTGTTCGATTTGGTGGATTACGTGTCGGAATGTGCAAAAGACGCAGGCGCAAACGCCGTCGATTTCAAACCGTCGGGCAAGAGCGTACGCATAGAAAAGGGCAAAGGACTTTTGAGTTTTGTCCCGCACAGAATCGATTTGAGCAAGCCTTGCGACAAGGTCGTGTTCTTCTTCCGCGCTGCAAAGGATATGGACAAAGCAACCCTCTACGTCAGCGTGGACGGAAACGAGGCGTTCAAAAAGAATTTCGCATTCCTTCGTCCTCCCGAGATGCAGAGAATCGAACTTGATTTCTCATCGTTCGGCATAAAGGACGGCAGTAAAGTGGAAGTCAGAGTGGAGGAGAGATAATGGAACTCGTATGTATCGTATGCCCTCGCGGCTGTAGAATCAAAATCGAAAACGGAGTAGTCAGCGGAAACGGTTGCAAGAGAGGCGAAGCATTCGCAATCAGCGAAACCTCTTGCCCTATGCGCTCGGTATGCTCCACCGTCGCAACGACTTTTGCGGATTATCCCGTGCTTCCTGTGAGAACGGACGGAGAAATCCCCAAAGACAAAATCGGCGAACTTATGAAGCAAATCAATACCGTCGTGGTTGAGGAAAAACTCAAAAGAGGCGATATCGTTCTCAAAGGCGTTTGCGGAACGGACGTGAACCTCATCGCAACGGCAAGCATTTATTGACAAAACACATTGCGAGGGGAAAACGCAATGCGGAATATAAAAGGAAAATTATGAGAGAACCACTTGTACTTACAATCGATTTCGGCACGCAAAGCGTGCGCGCCATGCTTTTCGACAAGCACGGCAAGGACTACGGCAAAGTCAAAGTCCACTTTAAAGAGCCGTATTTTTCAAAGGATATCGGCTGGGCAGAGCAGACTCCCGAGTTCTACTGGGATAGGCTCAAAGAGGCGACCAACGGGCTCAAAGAACAATGCGCCGACCTTTGGGACGACGTGAAAGGCGTTGCCGTCACCACTATACGCGACACCGCAGTCATCGTAGACAAGGACGGCAAACCGTTGCGCGACATTATCCTCTGGCTCGACCAAAGAGAAGTCAAAGACGCGGATAAAACGAGATTCGGCAAAGGATTCAAATCCCTTCTTCGTATGCTCAATCTCTACGACCTTGCCGCCGCACAATGCAAAGCGTCCGCTTGCAACTGGGTACACGAGTACGAGCCGGAAGTGTGGGCAAAAATGTACAAATTTCTTATGTTCTCGGGCTGGATAACTTTCCGTCTTACGGGAGTAATGAAAGACTCGGTGGCAAATCAGATAGGACACATTCCTTTCGATTACAAAAACAAGACGTGGCAATCGCCAAAGGCAATCACCGCGCCTATATTCGACCTCAAAGCAAAGGATATGTGCGAACTCATAGAGCCGGGTACGATCGTCGGATATATCACAAAAGAGGCGAGTCGCGATCTAGGCATAAAAGAGGGAATCCCCGTCATAGCGTCGGGATCGGACAAGGGTTGCGAAACTCTCGGTTCGGGTTGCGTTGACAGCACGGGTGCGTCGCTGTCGCTCGGCACGACGGCAACCGTGCAAATGACCACCGACAAGTATATCGAAACAGAGCCTTTTGTTCCGACGTATCCTGCGGTTTTGCCGGGGAAATACAATCCCGAAATCGAAATTTATCGCGGATACTGGATGATTTCCTGGTTTAAAAACGAGTTTGCGCACAAGGAAGTCAAAGAGGCAAAAGAACTCGGGATCTCTGCGGAAGAACTTCTCAACAGGCACCTCAAAGACGTGCCTGCCGGTTGCGAAGGACTCATCCTTCAACCGTACTGGACGCCGGGTATCAAACACCCGACGGCAAGAGGCGCAATACTCGGTTTTGCTGATTGCCATACGAGAATCCATATATACAGAGCAATCATCGAAGGCATTGCGTACGGCTTGTACGACGGACTTTTGTCCATACAGCGCAAGACCAAAATCAAGGTGAAATTCATCTCAGTTTCGGGCGGCGGAAGCGAAAGCGACGAGATTTGTCAAATCACGTCCAACATTATGGGCATACCCGTAAGGCGCGCGCAAACGTACGAAACGTCGTCGCTCGGCGCGGCAATCACCGCTTTTACGGGTCTTGGAATCTACACGTCCTTCGAGGAAGCGGCAAAGAATATGGTGCACGTTTCGGCAGAGTTCAAACCCGATATGAAAGAGCACGAACTTTACCACAAACTTTACAGCAGAATCTATCGTCGCATTTATCCCAACAATAAGAAACTTTACGACGATTTGAAACAAATTCTTCGCGCCTCGAAAGCGGAAGACAACAAATAACTTGAAAATAAAAAAATGAATAAAACGCGACTTTATATGGCGAAACTCGTCGGATAAACTCGCATTTTGGAGGAAAAC
>JBNMJA010000081.1:0-5765 GCA_050873585.1 Bacillota bacterium
CTCCTCGGGGTGCTTTCGCGTTATTCATCTGTTTATCGCATTGTATCGCTTAATTTAATTATATTATTTAGGTGGAATATCAAATTTTCCATATAAATCAAATTTTTCATATAAAAAACGCTCACCGTTGGGTGAGCGTTTTTTGATTGAGATAAGCGAATATTATGCGCTTATTTTGGCTTTTTTCTTCTTCAAACCAAAGTGGATGCCGAGTCCGACGCCCGTGCCGACTACCGCCGTGCCCGGAATGAGTGTGGAAAGGAGGATAACCATCAATCTGTAATTGAACGTGTTTACCGCCGTCTCGCCGATGACTTCGATTTGTTTGGTGTCGCGGTTGTAGTAATAGCCGGTGAAGGTGAGAGTGTCGCCTTCGACTCTTACTTTGCCGAACGTTTGTGAATCAAGCGTATGAAGAACGCTGTTGTCTTTGTTGAACTTATCGGTCGTCGTATCGTTCTCTTTATAGGTGTAGAACTTGGTGCCGAGCGTGCCGAGCGTGATGTAGAGAACGCCGTCGCCTGTGTAGCGAACGCCCTTGTTGTCCGTTCTGTCAACCGCTTTACCGTCCTTATCAACAAGCATTGTAGTGGTGTAGGTGTGGTCGTGGCCTGCAAATACCATATTCACGCCGTATTCTGCAAACAATCTGACGAGTTGACCTCTCATAGCAATGACTTCCATGTCTGTCGCATGGGAGCCTGCGCTGTACAAACTCTTGTGCATAAGCACGAATTTCCACTTAGCGTTTGTGTTCTTCAAATCGTTTTCGAGCCATGCAAGTTGTTCTTGACCGAGCCCGTCCTTTGTCGCGTCGTTGGTGTCGAGAACGGTGAAGTGCGCGTTTGCGTAATTGAAGGAGTAATATTCACCCGTGATTGCTTGCGCCTCGCCGTCTTTGAGAGCAGTGTAGTTGAAGTATCTGCCCATTGCGCCCGTGTTGTTCTCGTGGTTGCCCGACGTGAAGAATACCGACGTATTGAGGTTGAGGTCCTGATAGGTGTTGAGCGCCATACCCCATTGATTGAAGTTCTTGCCGTTGTCGCACATATCGCCTGCGTTGAGGATGAAGTCGAAGTCATTGACGTTTTCGTCTTTGAGGAGAGCGTCCACCGCTTTGTGGCTGTTGTCGTACATGCTTTGAATCATACCTTGAATGTCAGCGATTGTGAGGAATTCAAACGATTCTACGCTTCTGTCGGCTGCCGTGGTGAAAGTGAGAGCGTTGCCATCGTATCCTTGCGTCTTGATGAAGTCGACCAACGAGAAGTAGTTGGTCTTGTCGGTTTCGTAGTTGCCGAGGATATCGTAGTAGTAGGTCTTGCCCGCTTCCAAACCGTTGATTGTGACGGTGTGCACGTTCCAGTAGATAACGCTGTTTGCAACCGCAGCGTCACGCTCGCCGTACTTGTAGGGAACGTCTTTTGCTTCGTCTGTGTCGTGCATTATTTCAGCGTGCGTGATGCAGAGAAGTCCGAGGTCGATGAGCGGAATATATTGCGGTTTGGTTTGCGTAAACACGGTTGCGTTTATGCCGTTGCCGAAATCTTTGTACGCAGTTGTGTCGAGATAGTCGGTTGGATTGCTTGCATAAGCCGTGAAGGCTTCTTTTTGAGAAGTGCCGACTTCGCCGACGACGTTTCCGTCCTCGTCAAGGAGTCTGAAAGTGCCGTACACGTTCTCTTCGGTGTAGAACTTGATGGTGTAAGACGTCGTAGAGTTTGTCGTATCGAAGTTTGCGGTCACGCGAGAGGGAACTCTGCCGTTGTCTTGCGTTGCCGCGTTGAAAGATGCGCCGACTGTTGACACTTTGTTGAGAGTGCTCAGGTAAGAGAGGCGCACGCCGTCCTTCACGTAAGCCTTTTCGGGCTGGAAGTGAGAGGGCTTGTTCGGGTCGGAGAAGTCGTCCATATCGGGATAGACGTCGGTTGCAAACGTGATGACGATATCGTCCGCGATTCCGCCGAGTCCCTTATAGAAACTGTCAACGAGATAACTGTCGAGGAAGTTTTGAGCGATCGAGATGATGTCCGGACCTTCCAAAGAGAATCCGAGAAGTTTTGCCACGACCGGTTTGATGACGGGGAGCAAATCGTTGACTATGTCAACGAGCACGAAATTGTCAACGTCGATAGAGAAGTCGTCGGGGAGTGAAACCTCGATACCCATACCCTTGAGCGCGCCCGTTACGGCAGCGTTCTTGAGCAACGAAGGAAGTTGCGATCCGAGACCTTTTTTGAGGTGTCCGTACGCGTTTTCGGTTATGTAGCCGTTTTCGACTGCGTCGCTGAAGTCGAATTTATTGTTGAGGATAGTTTTGAGCAACGAGCCGTCTTCGGTGAAGATGGGGTCGAGCAACGTTTTGAGCAGGTCTTGAACGAACTTGCCGCTGACGAGTTGCTCGTGCATGTCTTTGACCGCTTCAACCATACGCAAACGATACGTTGGGTTGTAGGGGTGTTTGAACATATAGTCTTTGTCTTCGGGAACTTTTTCTTCTTCGCCGTAGATTGCCTTAATGGATTCTGCGGTTTCGTCAAGAGAGATTTCGTTGCCGATGGTGTGAGCGGTCATAATGAAAGACGCAATATCCTTGACGCCCATTTTGCCGCTGTTTGCAGGGTTGACCGTTGAGGTTATGCTATCGTCGCCGTATTCCCAGTCGAGAATTTCGTTGACGACTGCTTCGACGAGCGAAAGTGCGGTGTTATAATCTTTTCCGTTGTGCTTGTAGGTTACGCCTTCCAGAACCGTGTCGAGCAAATAATCGACGATGCCATTGACCGCTTCGACTTGTTCGTTGTAGGAGATGCTTCTGCCGTACTTGTTGTAATCTTCAGGCTCGTCCTTCTTGCTGAATTGAGGGAATACGCCTCCGAGAACGATTTTTACGAGCGGACTGCCGCTTCCGACGAAATCGTCAACGAATCCTTCTACAGTACCCACGAGCGAATCGATGGTATCCTGATTGATGAAGTGGCTGACTATTCTGTCGACGAGCACGCCGTAGATTTGTTCGTTGATGTAGTCGTTGTAGCCCAGTTCGTTCATATTCTCGTAGTTGATGATATATCCGAGATAGTCGGGGTTGGTTTCAACGACTTTATTCCAATTATCTTTCGTCTTGTTATTCTTATAAGTCGTATAAGCGTCTTTGAAAGCCGTTTGATTGAACGCAGGGGCGGTGAAGACGTTGTGGCTCGGCACTTCTTTGAAAGGACGAGAATTTCCGTCTGCATCCTTGATATCGTCGAGGCAGTACACGGACGAGATGCAGGTTTCGCCGAGTTTGCCGTCGAAGTCGTATCTTTCAAGGGTCGTATATCTTCTCGGAGAGTAGTAACTCACGCAAGAACCCGTTTGGAAATCGTAGAGCGTTCTGCCCTCGACGTCGGTGTAGGTCATAGCATCGCAAACGTGCATATGTCCCGTAAAGACGTAGCGCGCGCCCATATCGAGAAAGCGTTTTGCGGTGTTTTCCCAGTTATAGATAGTGAAGTCTTTGAGGATTTCGTCTTCCATTTCCCAATGCGGAAGCGCGTTTTGGTGGAAGCAAGCGATGACGGTGGCTTCACCGAGATTAGAGGCAGCGTTTCTTGCGTCGCAGAATTTTTCCATCCAATCGAGCAAGCCTTCGGTGAGTCTGCCTCCGCAGAGGTGGTCAAGCCCCGTGGAGCGGAACACGACTGCGTTTTCGTCGCTGTTGAACGCCGCTTGAGGATCGATGGTTTTGGTGGTATCGACTGCGCCTTCTTCGGTTGCGCCGTAGTAGGTGTAGTTTTCGCCGTTTTGTTGCTTATTGCCCTTTCTTATCTCGTATTCGTCACGGCTTACGCGCACGTATGCGCCGGCTTCGCCCGGTTTTACGGATTCTCTGTCGTGAGCGTCAATGGCCATGATAGCGTAATCCTTCAAGCCTTCGACGTTGATTTTTGCGGTAAGAGAAAGAGCGTTGTTGTCGTCGCCGATTTGATAATACTCGTTGAGTTTCGCGGTTGAACTTGCGCCTTTAAGCGTGGTCGCAACCTTTTCGAGATGCTCGTTGTAGTAGTGAATATCGAGGGATTTGGCGTTGGTGGAGGGAATATACGTCGTGGTGTATTTGCCGAACCAGTAATTTTCGGGCAGATAATCGGTCAAATCGATTGCGCCGCCTTCGCCGCCGATGTTTGCGTCGGGATATCCGAGACCTGCGAACACGAGTGCGAATTGCATCGTGCAAAGAGCGTCGGACACGCGTTTAGAACCGTTCTCTTTTGAATAGAGCGCGCCGGAAGTGTTGTAAAGGTCGTGGTTTCCGGGGGTTGCGAAAACTTGGAAGTTTGCGTATTTTCCGCCCAAACCTCTGACGGTATTTTGCAGATAACGCAATGCGTTTGCAACGTCAACGAGAGCGGTAACTTCTCCGTTTTTGCTCAGGTCGCCCGATGCGAAAAGATAAAGAGGCGCTTTTCCTTCTTTAGCGTCGGCGATGAATTGCTCGATTTGTTGCTTGAGAATCATGCCGCTTTCCATAACGAGTTTCGTGTCGCCCGTCATAGATTTATAGAAGTCGCTATCGGTGTAATTCGGATTTTTGATATCCTGATAGCAGTCGTCGATCGGGAAGTAGTGAATATCGCTGAACTGACCGAACGTCAGACTGTTCGTCGGCGTTTTTTGTTCGTCGGCGTTTGCAATGTCCGCGACGGAGAACGTCATAAGGCTCGCAAGAACGATTGCGAGAGCAATGACGAACACCAACGGCAGACGTTTTTGCATTTTGTTGCTCATATTTCCTCCTTATGCACGCATACGCGCGCAAAATATACTTTACTCAACGATTGTACATTAAATAATAATTAAAATCAATATGCAAGTGCGCAAAAGGTCAGATAAAAATTCGGTATTGTTCGATAGTTTACATTTTGCTTGATATTGCCTCCAAAATCGGTGCATAGAGTTTTTGCAAAACGGATTTTTTTATCAAAAAAATAATATTTTTTTTTGCAAATAACCGTTGACAAATTGCGTTTGCGGGAATAGTATATATATGAACAATTGAATAACAGTTCAATTGTCAGGAGAAAAAATGAACGATATCAACCAAAACAATGCCAATCTCACCGCGCTTCCCGAAGAGGATGTCGTTTCTGCGCTTGCGGAACTTTTCAAAGCGCTCGGCGATCCGACTCGTGTGAAGATTTTGAGTTGCCTGCAAGCAAGCGATATGAACGTGGGGGATATTGCCGACAAACTCGGAATGACGACGTCGGCTGTGTCGCATCAACTCAGGGTGCTCCGTGCAATCAAGTTGGTCAAAGGCACCAAGGCAGGCAAAGAAGTCAAATATTCTCTCGACGACGATCACGTCACGCTCATCATGCAGTGCGGCTTGACCCACGTCAACGAGGACAGACAATAATTTTCTGAAAAACAGGGTGAAAGCCCCTGATTTTTTAGAGTTGATACTTGAATAGTTGTTCAATAATCCAACTGTTCAATCAAAAACCGATATAATGGATTCAGCCCGCAAGGGAAGCATAGAAATCGAAAAGGAGAAACCGAAAATGAAAAAAGTTTACAAACTCGAAGATCTCGACTGCGCAAACTGCGCCGCAAAAATGGAATGTGCGATTCAAAGAATCGACGGAGTCAACTCAGCGTCCGTAAGTTTCATGGCACAACGCATGACAATCGACGCCGATGACGAAAATTTTGATGAAATCATGAAGAAGGTTGTGAAGGCTTGTCGTAAGATTGAGCCCGATTGCACGATTATTCTC
>JBNMJA010000082.1:0-5739 GCA_050873585.1 Bacillota bacterium
ACACATGGTCAACCTATGCGGCGGAAACCGACGGTGTGTTCGTTGCGTATGCTTCGGTGTACGGTCATACGAAGGCGGCGGCGCAACTGCTTGCCGAAAGCCTCGAACAAAGAGGAGTGAAGGTTGCCGTATCCGACCTTGCAAGAAGCGATTGGGCGGAGTGCGTTGAAGACGCTTTCCGTTTTTCAAAACTCGTGCTTGCCGCCCCCACGTACAACGGCGATGTTTTCCCCGCGATGAAAGAGTTTATCCTTCATCTCACCGAGCGCAATTTCCAAAATAGAAAAGTTGCTTTCATCGAAAACGGCTCGTGGGCACCTTTTGCAACCAAAGCGATGAAGTCCTTGCTCGAGGGCAGCAAAAATTTGCAGTTCGTTGAACCCGAAGTCAAAATCCTTTCCGCGATGACCGCCGAAAACGAAGCGCAAATTCAAACCCTTGCCGCCGAACTCGCAAAGCAAAATTAATCGCCGATTTGCACTCGTTCCCGTTTTCGAGAACGGAGTCGGAGTCGCAAGGCGACAAGAGAAGCGAGTGTAACTCTCGCAAAAATTAAACGCGCAAAAACACATAAAAAACACGCAAAAATCGGCTTATTTTTGCAAAAAACAGAATCGTTTTTTGATATAAATAGCCGATTTTTGATATAAATTTTGCGCACAGTTATACAAAATCGCATGCTAAATTCCGTGTGAGAGTGCACAGAGATTAGTATGTTCTCGCTTGAATTTAGCATATTTTCCACTCGCAAATTAGTGTGTTTTCGTCCTAAAAGCAGCATATTCTCATACGAAAAACGGGTATACGCTCACCGCGATTCCGAGCAAAAGGGTGTATATCACAAAGCCCGTCATTGAGTGTTTTTCAATGAGTTTGAAGAAGAATTTTATTGCGACAAGCCCCGATAAAAATGCCGAAATCACCCCCACCGCAACCGCCGCAGGAGCGATTGAAAGAGTTGCTTTTCCCGTGAACAAATCAAGACTTTCGTACAGCGCAGAACCCAAAATTATTGGTATTGACAACAAAAACGAAAACGTGGTCGCCGCCTTTTTTTCAACGCCTTGAAGGGTCAAAGCGGATATTGTCGCGCCGCTTCTCGACACGCCCGGCAAAACCGCGATACCCTGCAAAACGCCAGTTAATATACTCGTTTTTGGTGTAAGAAGTGTCGATTTGGTTGAATTGAAGTTTTCACCCGCATACAAAAGCACGGCAGTCAGCACAAATCCGCACCCCAACAATTTGCCTTCGAGCAAGTCGGGAAATAGCAGTTTGAACGCGAACGCAAACGCCACCGTCGGCACGCACGCCAGCACCAAATATCCGTCTATTTTGCTCGCCGACAATCCCCCGAAAACCCTTTGATATTCATATGTTTCTTTATCATTTATCAAGCTCGAATCCGTCTGTCCGCACGCCACTGTCTGCCCACTCAATGTCGCTTGTCCGCTTGGCGTCTGTTTTCTCGCAGCAGTCTGCCTGCTTGTCACAGTCTGTTTTCTCGGCTTGTTTTGTTTTTTTACCGCATTTTTCCGTCTAAACAGTAGTTTTTTTAAATCTCCAAACGGCTGTATTACAAGAGGAATCCAAGTTTTGCGTAGAGCGATAAGCACTGCCGCAAGCGTTCCGACGTGCAGCATCACGTTGAAGAACAGGTTTTCTTGTCCGATTCCGAGTTTTTCGATAAGTAGCAAGTGTCCCGATGACGAAATCGGCAAAAATTCGCTCAATCCTTGTATAATCCCCAGCACCAATGCTTCCCAAATTTCCATTTTTTCCACCTCATTTTTGCATTTTTATGCCTGTTTTTATCGTTTTTCGGTCAATTTTCCTTTGTTTTCGTTGATTTCCGCCGTTTTAAAGTGTTTTTATTGATTTTGGCCGTTTCGCGTTATTTCCGTTGATTTTTATTGTTTCGATTTGTTTTTATCGCGTGCCTTTGTTTTTTATGTCCGTTTATTTGCCTATTATTTGCCAATTTTCCCTTGTTTTTCGTTTTCTCTTTACACGTTTTGTATTTTCGTTTATACTAAACTATTGTATTAAGTTATATCGCACGTAAGAACGTGCGTGAGGAGAAATATGAAACTCGGTGTCGTAGGTTTGCCAAACGTAGGCAAGAGCACGCTTTTCAACGCAATAACCAAGGCAGGTGCGCAAGCGGCGAATTATCCGTTCTGCACGATTGAACCCAACGTGGGTGTGGTTGCCGTTCCCGACGAGCGACTTGAGAAACTCGCCGCTCTTTACGACAGCAAAAAAATCACGCCGACCTCTCTTGAATTTGTGGATATCGCAGGTCTTGTCAAAGGTGCGAGCAAAGGCGAAGGTCTCGGCAACAAATTTCTTTCTCACATAAGGGAAGTAGACGCAATCGTTCACGTCGTGCGTTGCTTTGACGATGCGAATATCACGCACGTTGACGGCTCAATCAATCCCCAAAGAGATATCGAAACCATCAATTTCGAGCTTATTTTTGCCGATATGGAAACGCTCGAACGCCGTATGGCAACCGCGCAAGTCAAAGTGAAAGCGGACAAAAAGTATCAAGAGGACGTAGACCGCCTCGTCATTATGCAAAAATGGCTTGAGAGCGGAAAACCCCTTCGCAATCTCGATATGGACGAAGATTTCAGACGCTTTGTGGACGAACAGTTTTTGCTCACCTCAAAACCCGTCATCTACGTGGCAAACACAGACGAATCGGGCATAAACGGCAATGCGTACACAGAGGAAGTCGAGCGTATCGCAAAAGAGGAAAACACCGAAGCAATCGTGCTTTGCGCCAAACTCGAGGAAGATTTGAGCGCGCTCTCCGACGACGATCGCGCAATGTTTATGGAAGATTACGGACTCAAAGAAAGCGGACTTGACCGCCTTGTCAAAGCCTCCTACAAACTTTTGGGTCTCATCTCCTATCTCACTGCCGGTGAAAAGGAAACGCGCGCCTGGACCATTGTCAAAGGCACGAAAGCCCCCCAAGCCGCAGGCAAAATTCACAGCGATTTTGAGCGCGGATTCATTCGTGCCGAGATCGTCGATTATCAAACTCTTCTCGAATGCGGCTCTTTCAACGCCGCCAAAGAGCGTGGCAAAGTGCGCAGTGAGGGAAAGGATTACGTGATGCTGGATAATGACGTGGTTTTGTTCCGCATCAACGTTTAAGCGCGCTATTGAGCGAATAACTGTGTCAGATACGATTTTTTCGCAAGTCACGTACGCATAAGTACGCTCGTTGTTCAAAAACCGCATCTTCCTTGTTCTTCATCTCAATATCGCACTTAAAATCATAGAGACATAACTTGTTAGAATTTGATTGTCAATTCATCTGCCACCAAGCAAATTTGGATTATCGGTCAATCTTCACAGCCTTGTCTGACGCTCAAATATCGCACCTAAAATATCTTAAAGTATTAGCAAAAACAATTATGCGCACTTTGTGCGCAAGTAAATAAAAACTTACATATAACAACAACTCCAAAGGAGTCACTATGTTTGAAAAAGAAATAACGAAT
Source organism: Bacillota bacterium (assembly GCA_050873585.1). Lineage (GTDB taxonomy): Bacteria > Bacillota > Clostridia > Christensenellales > CAG-917 > CAG-475. Next base: position 3,519 of record JBNMJA010000082.1, read on the forward strand.
GCGCTTGCGGTTGAAGGTCTTTCGCCTCAAGACGTGGAATCTGCTCTCGAAACGCCAAAAGAAGCAAAAATTGGCGATATATGTTTGCCGTGCTTCAAGTTTGCTCGCACGATGCGCCTTGCGCCGCCCGTGATTGCAAACAAACTTTTGCCGCACGTTCAATCCCTCGATTTCGTTGAAAAAGTCGAGGTTGTAGGCGGTTATCTCAATATATTCTTTGATAGAAATACGCTTGCGAAAAAGGCAATCGAGATTGCAAACAATCAAAACGTCGGAGCAAGCAACGAAGGAGAGGGCAAGACGATTTGCATTGACTATAGTTCGGTCAATATCGCAAAACCCTTCCATATCGGACACCTTTCGACGACCGTCATCGGCGGTGCGCTCTATCGTATATTCGAGCATCTCGGCTACAACGTTGTCGGCATAAATCACCTCGGAGACTGGGGGACTCAATTCGGGAAACTCATAGTCGCGACGAAGAAGTGGTCATCTCTCGAAGACGTTGCAAACAACGACGAATACTATCTCAACAAACTGTACGTTCGCTACCACAAAGAGGCGGAAGAGCATCCCGAAATGGACGACGAAGCGCGCGCTTGGTTCAAGCGTATAGAGGACGGCGACAAAGAGGCAATCTCATACTTTGACGTGTTTAAAGCGGTCACGATGAAAGCGGTCGGCAAGATTTACGACAGACTCAAAATCAAGTTCGACAGTTACGCAGGCGAGAGTTTTTACAACGACAAAATGGAAGCGTGCCTTGACATACTTCGCGAGAAAAAGTTGCTTGTGGAAAGCGACGGCGCGCAGGTTGTCAACCTCGACGAATACGGCATGCCGCCTTGCCTTTTGGTCAAAGCGGACGGCGCGACTTTGTACGCCACTCGCGACATTGCCGCGGCGTATTATCGCAAAAAAACTTACGACTTCTATAAATGCCTCTACGTTGTCGCATATCAGCAGAATCTGCACTTTAAACAACTGTTTCAGGTGCTTAAACTAATGGATTTTGCAGGTGCGGACGATATGGAACATATTGCTTTCGGCATGGTTTCAATGGAAGACGGCTCTATGTCCACGAGAAACGGCAGGGTAATTTGGCTGCAAGAAGTGCTCGATAAAGCCGTTGAAAAAGCAAAAAATATCATCGAGGAAAAGAACCCCGACACCAAAGATAAAGACGCCATCGCAGAAAGTGTCGGTGTGGGCGCAGTGGTGTTCTCCGCACTCTGGAACAATCGCATCAAAGATATAGTTTTCTCCTACGATAAAGTGCTCAACTTCGACGGAGAAACCTCCCCGTACGTTCAATACACGTATGCTCGTTGCGCAAGCGCTCTTCGCAAGGGCGGTGACGTCGATTTGTCGAACGTCGACCTTTCTTCAATCACTTCCGATGAGGGTTACGACGTCATCAAATCCGTTCTCACTTTCGGCGATTCCGTGCGTCTTGCCGCAAAACTCCGCGAGCCGTGCTACGTCACTCGTCACGTCGTCGATCTTGCCGAAAAATTCAATCGTTTCTACATCGATCATCGCATTCTCGTTGACGATATTCCCACTCGCAACGCACGACTTGCACTCACCAAAGCGGTGGGCAACGTGATACGATGCGGGTTGGGGTTGCTTGGCATTTCCACCCCCGAAGAGATGTAAGTCGCTATTGAGCGAATAACTGTGTCAGAGCCTTGCACTCAAACAGTCATGTACAACAAGTACACTCCTGTCTGCGTGCAAGGCTCTTTCTTGTTCTTCCTCTACAAGAGTTTACGTTTAGCACTTTAAATAGAAGCACCCCCTCTTTCCGGACCACGCCGGTATTTCTCCCACCACTCAGTTAGGGACAATTCTCTACAAGAGTACTCATCGTTCGCGGGGGAGACAATCGGCACTCACATAGAAGAGTATCGTCCTCTTGTTATGCCACTTCGCCTGCGTGGCGCTACGCAACAGAATGCCACGCATTCTCGTACTACGCACACAAGGCTCACACACGACGAAAACAAGCGAACAAAGGTATGAGTCAGAAAGATGAAAGCGCAGTTTTCGTCGTGTGGGAAGAGGAGCACAAAGAACCAAAGCGAACAACTGCAACAAGTTGCGGTTGAAGCAATGGGACTTGTGTGCGACGAGTTCGGCGCTCCCTTGGCTCGCCGCCGTTGCGGCTCGTGTTCCGTCTTCGAATGGGCAGATACCGTGTATAAGAACGTCTTGAATG
>JBNMJA010000083.1:0-5653 GCA_050873585.1 Bacillota bacterium
CTCGTGCATACGTCGGTTACGTCCACGCAGTCGCACACACGCTCGGCGGCGAATACGGAGTGCCTCACGGCCTTGCAAACGCGGTTATCCTTCCGCACGTTCTCAAAGCGTACGGCAAATCCGCACACAAGAAACTCGCACAACTCGCCGATTGCATCAACCTCGGCGGAAAAACCAACGAAGAGAAGGCAAACTTATTCATCAAGTGGATTGAGGATATGAATGCCGCAATGAACATTCCAACCAAGATTTTGTCACGCGACGGCGGCAAACTTATCGAAGAAGAACGTTTGCCTCGTATGATAGCGCACGCATATGCGGAAGCAAATCCGCTTTATCCCTGTCCGCAAGTGTGGGGCAAGAAGGAAATCGAGGCTATATACCGCGAAATTATGTAAAAATCGGAGTCGCTCTTTCGTAGGGCGACTTTGAAGGGTTCAGAATTCAGAGCCCCGTCTGACGAAATCCGCATTGTCGGAATTTTGGCAAACGGGGTTTTTCGTACCTTTTTGCTCAAAATCCGTGTTTGTTCAAAAAAGCGCTCGCTTTTGAAATCAAGAAAAAACACAAAATTATATGTTATTCGGAAAATACGTAAACAAATATTACCTCAAATACAGTTGGCTGTTTTTGATAGGACTCGTGGGACTCGTCGCCGTTGACGTGTTCCAACTTTTCATACCCGAATACCTCGGCAAACTAATAGATATGTTCGGCGGCGGAGCAATCGACAAAGGCGCGCTCAGAGAGATTATTCTCGGCGTTATGGTGGTTGCTCTTGTTATGTTCTTCGGCCGTATTATGTGGCGATTGTCCATTTTCAACGCTTCTCAACGCATAGAGGCTGATTTGCGCCACACTATGTTTTTGAAGAGCGAAAGGCTCTCGCAACGCTACTATCACGAGAAAAAAGTCGGCACGGTTATGGCGTGGTTCACGACCGACCTCGAAACAATCGAAGAGTTTTTCGGTTGGGGTTCGGTTATGCTCGTGGACGCAATGTTTCTCTCCGTGCTCGCTCTCTACAAAATGTTCTCGCTCGACTGGGCTTTGACCTGCGTACTTTTATTGCCGCTCGTTTTAATCGTGGTGTGGGGTATGCTCGTTGAAAAGTTTATGGCTCTCAAGTGGGAGCAACGTCAAAGCGAATTCGACAAACTCTACGATTTTTCGCAAGAGAGTTTCACGGGAATAAGAGTCATCAAAGCGTTCGTAAAAGAAACGCAACAACTTCACGCTTTTGCAAAAATAGCGAAGCGTAACAAAGACGCTAATATCGAACTTGTCAAAGTGTCGGTGATTTTCGACGCAATCATATCCGTCATAATTTCCGCGATTATGGCTTTGATTTTGGGGCTCGGAGGCTATTTTGTCTACAAATACGTCACGGGAGCGCCTGCGTATCTGTTCGGGCACGAAGTTGATATGACGGCAGGCGGACTTATCACGTTCGTGGGCTATTTCGATACGCTCGTATGGCCGATGATCGCGCTAGGACAAATGGTTTCTATGCGCTCTCGCTCCAAGGCGTCGCTCAAGCGTATCACGAGATTCCTCGACGAAGAGGAAGAAATCCGCAACCCCGAAAACGCTTACGTGCTTGAAAACGTAAAAGGCGACGTGAAATTTGACTCATTCTCGTTTGCGTATCCCGGTACCGATTCGGACGTGCTCAAAAACGTATCTATCGACATCAAGGCAGGTCAGAGCGTGGGCATAGTCGGCAAAATCGGCAGCGGTAAAACGACGCTAGTCAACACGCTTTTGCACCTATACAACGTTGAGAAGGGCAAAGTGTTCATCGACGGTCACGACATTATGGATTGCGATATTGACAGCGTGAGAAACGCCATAGGCTACGTTCCGCAAGACAACTTCCTGTTCAGCGACAAAGTGAAAAACAACATTGCGTTCTCTTGCGAGAATCTCGATATGGACAGGGTATACGACGCGGCGAAGTTTGCCGACGTTCACTCGAACATAGAGGAATTCACCGAGGGCTACGAAACGGTGTCGGGCGAGAGAGGCGTGACGCTTTCGGGCGGACAAAAACAGCGTATCTCCATTGCAAGAGCGTATATCAAAGACGCACCGATTATGATTCTCGACGACTCGGTTTCCGCCGTTGACGTAAAGACGGAAGAAACAATACTCTCAAACATTCAGAATCAGCGCAAAGGCAAGACGACCATCGTCATAGCGTCACGCGTTTCGACGGTTGCGCATCTTGACAAAATCATCGTGCTCAACAAGGGCGAAGTGGAGGCGTTCGACGCTCCCGACAGGCTTGAAGAGATATCTCCCACCTACAAAAAGATGGTGTATCTGCAAAAACTCGAAAGAGAAGTGGAAGGAGGTGAGGCGTAATGCAAAGCGACGTTGAAAAACTCAAAGGCGACGTTCATATCCCCACAAACGAGATGTTTAAGCGCATATATCGATACTTAAAACCCGAAATGGGCAGATTTGTCGGTGCAATGCTCCTCATTCTCCTAAACGTCGTGCTGGACATAATCCTGCCTCTTTTCGTGAGCCAAATCACCAACAACTTAAAATCCGAAGGTATAGACCTTGAGTTTATCGTAGGTATGGCGGTTGCCTATTTGGCAATAGGCGTTTTCAATCAGGCGTTTCTCGTGTGGGAGTCTATGCTCTTGCAAAAAGCAGGGCAAAGCATAATCTATACGCTTCGCACGGAAGTGTTCGAGCATATTGAAAAACTCTCGCAGAATCAGCTTGACGAAATGCCCGTCGGTTCGCTCGTGACGCGCGTGGCGTCCTATACGGCGTCTATGTCCGACTTGTTCACCAACGTTATCGTCAACGTCATACGCAACGTTCTGACCGTGGTTGGCGTGTACGGCATAATGCTTTACATATCCTGGCAACTCTCCCTCGTCATGCTTGCTTTCATAGCGGTGGTGTTCGTCACGTCTTTCGTGTTCAGAAAAATCGTACGCAAGGTGTTTACCAAGGAAAGACAATACATATCCGACCTCAACACATTCCTCAACGAAAACCTTTCGGGAATGAAACTTATCCAAATTTTCAATCGTCAGCAAAAGAAAGACCTCGAATTTTTGGAAAAGAACGAAAATCTGCGCAAATCGAGATACAAAGTCGTGCTTGCGTTCGGCATATACCGTCCGTTCATCACGCTGCTTTATATCAGTTCGATTGCGGTGACGTTCTGGCTCGGAATGGAGTTCGGACTCGACGCAGGTATGATAGTTGCGTTCTACCTTTACTTGTCGAGATTCTTCAACCCCATACAGAACCTTGCAGACCAACTCAACAACTTGCAAAAAGCGATAACCGCGTCCGAAAGGTTGTTCAACTTGCTCGACGTCAAACCCGAAATTCGCGACAGAGAGGACGCTGTGGCTGTGGACGGATTCGAGGGAAAAATCGAGTTCAAAAACGTGTGGTTCGCATACAAGGACGAGGATTGGATTCTCAAAGACGTGTCTTTCACAATAAACCCCAAAGAAACGTGCGCGTTCGTAGGCGCGACGGGTGCCGGAAAAACAACAATATTGTCGCTTATCGTTCGAAACTACGAGATTCAGAAAGGACAGATTCTTATCGACGGAAGGGATATCAGCACAATAGAGATTCACTCTTTGCGCAAGGGCATAGGGCAGATGCTCCAGGACGTGTTTCTCTTCAGCGGCACGGTGAGAAGCAATATAACCCTCAACGACGAGTCTTTCACCGACGAGGAAATTCAGGCTGCGTGCAAGTACGTCAACGCCGATACGTTTATCTCATCGCAAGAGCACGGACTCGACGAGGAAGTCATCGAAAGAGGCGAGAATTTCTCGCAAGGTCAGCGCCAACTCCTTTCGTTTGCAAGAACGGTGCTTCACAAGCCGCAAATCCTCATTCTCGACGAGGCAACTGCAAATATCGACACCGAAACCGAAGTGGTCATCCAAAAGTCGCTTGAAAACATCCGCAATATCGGCACGATGCTCGTGGTTGCGCACAGACTGTCCACCATTCAGCACGCCGACAATATCATCGTGCTTCAAAACGGCAGAATCATCGAGCAAGGCACGCATCAGCAACTGCTCAAAAACAAGGGGTATTATCACAAACTCTACGAATTACAGTTTGAAAATCGCGATTGATTTACGCTACATATGTACAAGATATAATACATTTTGTTGTGAAACCGTCAATGTGTTGACTTTTTCGGAATAAGTGTTAAAATGGACTTGTATATATAATATACAATAAAAAGCGGAGGGCATTATGTATCACATAATTGTCAATCCTCAGGGCGGAAAGGGCAAGAGTCTCAAAGCGCTTGCAACCGTCGAGGAAATGTTCAAGAACAATAACGCTCAATACGTCGTGCACAAAACCGAATATGCGGGGCACGCAACCGAAATCGCAAAGGAGTTGTCCCAAAATCCCGATACGAATATCGTGGTTATGGGCGGTGACGGTTCTTTTCACGAAGTGCTTTGCGGTATAGATAATTTCGACAACGTTACGCTCGGACTGATCGCTTGCGGCAGCGGAAACGACTTCATCAAAAAATCGGGACACTCGACCAACGTCAAAGAGGCGGTGCAAACCGTGCTCAACGGCAAAGTCGGCTACGTCGATTATATGGAAATGGGCAAGTATCGTTGCCTCAACGTAGGCGGCGGCGGTATGGACGTGGACGTGTTGCTCAAATACGCGCAATGCAAGACGCTCAAGGGCAAAGCGGCTTATTATTACTCGCTTTTCTATACGCTTTTGCACACGAGATTCCATCATCTCCGCATCACCGCAGACGGCGTCACCAAGGACACCAGCGTGTTTATGATAGGCATAGGCAACGGCGGTTTCATCGGCGGCGGCATTCCCATTTGTCCGAACGCAGTGGTTGACGACGGACTTTTGAACGTCGGCTACGTCAGCGAAATGAAGAAGAGCAAAATATTGTTCCGCCTCGCAAAATTCCTCAAAGGCAAACACGTCGGCATGGAATGGGGCGGCGAATACACTGCAAAGAAGATAACCATCGAGGCGCTCGACGACAGTCGTTTTGAACTCGACGGCGAAATTATCGAGGATACGAAACTCGATATCGAAGTTGTTCACGGAAAACTCAAAATGTTCAGATAATCGTCAAAAACGGCACTTTATCTGCGCATAATCGATTTAAAAACCCTTGATTGTGTCAACAAAAACGAAACGGTTTCGCTCGATTGCGAAACCGTTTTTGCATATTTTGCATTTGTGAAGAGTTTTGAATGCGTTTGCGAAAAATCTTATTTTTCGTCTTTTTTCGACACGATATATTTGAACAATCTCTTTACGTCTTTGCTCGAAAGGAAGGGGTAGAGCCTGTCCATATCGACGTCTTGCAATTCGCCCGAAACGAACTTGTCCACGAGTTTTGACAAGCACTCTTCGGACACGAACGGCGCAAGCGAAACGAGCGAGTGTTCGTACTTTTTGTCGGCGTCGAGCGCGATTTTCAAAAACAGGGCATCGCAATCCTTCTCGTCAAGGAAGGGCATAACGCAGGACAGATTCAATCCGTCGTACTTCGTGGGATCGCTCAAAATATCCTCCACGATTTCGTGTACGTCCTCGTCGTCGAGGAAGGGGAGAATCTGCATAAGTTTGTTTGCTTTTTTGCTCTTCTCTC
>JBNMJA010000084.1:0-5568 GCA_050873585.1 Bacillota bacterium
ACCGCAACGACGGTCGTGTTGCTTATCGCACTCGTTATCGCAGGTATTCCGTCGGGCTTCGGCAACATCATCACTTACGCAATGATCGGCGACACCGTTGAGTATCTCGAACTCAAGACGGGCGAAAGAGCAGAGGGTATCTGCTTTGCAATGCAAACGCTCATCAACAAAATCGGTATGGCAGTCGGCGCATTCGTTGGCGTTTTGGCATACGACATGGCAGGCGTTGAAGCAAACAACGTAAATTCCGTAACGGCGGAAGGCAAAGACATAATGTGGTTTATGCTTGTCGGTATCGCGGCTATCAGTTTCTTCCTGACGGTTATCCCGCTCTTCTTCTACAAATTCAATGAGAAACAACAACAAGAAGCAAAAGCAGAAATCGAAGCGAGAAAACACGCAAACGCTGAACTCACTTCCGACGAACTCTCCGACGAAATCGCACGCGAAGCGTCCGAAAACGAAGTCGAAGAGGGTGCCGCTCAAGTGATTTTCCCCAACGAGGACAACCAAGCCATAGCAATCGAAAAAGAAACGCCTTGCGATGAAAATTGCGATGAGTGTGACAAGAAAGAAGATTGCAAAAAAGACGAAGAGTAACTATTAAGTTAAATCCAAAAAAAAGGAACGCAAAACTGCGTTCCTTTTTTCATTATCATTGTCGATTTCAATCCAACTCATACAAAAAAACAATTCATTTGTATAATAATCATCATAAAACACATATTTTGCATATTTATACAATCGTTAATATCGTTGATTTTGTAAACTTGGTATTGAACATTGTGTAAATTAATGATATAATACGTTTATGGACTTGAAGAATACGGCTTATTTTTTTGCAGCGTTCCGCAAGTTGCTCAAGAGTTACACCGACTATCAACTCAAAGAATTGAAGGGGTATGACCTCACTCCCAACGAAATCGTGGTGCTTTCCAGCATCGGCTTAGTGGGAATGGCAAGCGACATTGCGCAAAACGCGTGCGTATCGAAGGCTCTGGTATCTCGAAGCGTAAAAGAACTTCGGGATAAGGGGCTTATTTGCTCGTCCATTTCAGAAGTGGACAAGCGCGAGCAAAAACTTTCGCTTACGCCCGAAGGCGAAAAGGTTGCGGAATTGATCGCCGAGGCAAATCATAAGTTTTATCGGGCGGCGTTCAAGCATTTCGAGGACAACGAAAAGCGTGTACTTCAGGCACTATTGCAATTGATGCTCAACAATCTCGACGAGGAAGGGGAATGAAATTTGACAGATTGATCGATCGCAGGGAGGAGTCGGCAAAGCGAGCGCGCGAGAATATCGTGACTGTTTGCAAGTCGTTTGAAAATCGTAAATCAGGCAGCGAACAAGAAGCGGGCGCAAGTGCATATTTGCAAGAGCAACTCCGAGAATTTTGCGACGTAAAAGAAGATGAATTCGACGTTTATCCCGAAGCGTATTCGGGCGTGTTCTACGTTGTGCCGACTTTTGCGATTCTGGCGCTTGTGGCATACTTTTTCACGACTATGGTGTCGATGCTGCTTGCACTTATCGGTATAGTCGTTTTGCTCGTTCAGTTTGTGATGAATTTAAGAGCGCTTGACTTGCTCTATCCCAAGAAAAAATCGCGCAACGCAACCGCGCTTTTGCACTGCACGGGCGAGGTCAAAAACAGAGTCTATTTCGTTGCAAACGTTGACGCGACGCGTGAATGGACTCTCAAATACCGTATGGGCGGAACGATGTTTATCGCAACGCTGTTCGTTTTGCTGCTGGGGCTCGTATACACGGTGTGCGCGGATATCGCAAGATGGATTGTTGTCGGCGGACTCGGCTCGCAAATCGCAAACGGTGGCACGCTTATCGTCGGCTACGTCGGATTGGGGTTTTTGCCGTTCTATATCGCAACCTATTTTGCAATAAACAAATCGAGAGTAGTGCCGGGCGCAAACGAGAATATGAGCGGCTCGGCGGTCGCAATCGAAGTTATGCGCAGTATAAAGGAAAGCGAAACGCCCCTCGAACACACCGAAGTCGGCGTGATTTTGACGGGTAGCGGAGCGGTCGGCTCGCGCGGCGCGCACGCTTGGTGCGAAAAGTACGTCAAAGACGACGTAAAAACGTCTTTCGTTTGCCTTAATACTCTCAAAGAAGTGGATTCGCTCGGAGTAAACACGAGAGAGGGCAACGGACTCGTCAAAAACGATTGCGCACTTGCCGATTTTGTAAAAAACTGTGCGGATGAGGCGCAAATTCCTTTCAAAAAACGCGCTCTTCCGTTCGGACACACCGACAGCGCCGAGTTTTCGAGAAACGGCTTTTCAAGCGTGAGCATAACGGGGTACGCACCCAAAAGCCCCGAGTATCTGCACACGAGATACGACACGCCCGACAACGTGAGCGAGCCTTGCCTCGAAAACGCATATACCGTCTGCGTGAAAATTGTGGAAAAACTCGAAGAGGACTCCGTTTGCGATTGACCTTTCGCAATTCGCTCGACAAAAATTAAATCTAATAAATCGCATATTATTACGCTCGTTTGCTTTCGCAATGCGAGCGTTTTTTCAGAATTGCGTACTTTTCAAATTTGCAATCATATGTTATACTGCTTATAAGGACGCATTTTTCGCAAAAACAATCGTAAAGAGGGAATTATGAAAATCATTTTTATCGGCGCAGGTATGGCATCGCTCGTTGCAAGCGAAAGACTCGCAAGAGCGGGATTCGACGTAAGCGTTTTTGAAAAGGACGCATACGAAAACCTTTCGTACGACTGGCACGACGACGTCAATCGCGACGCTTTCGATATGTTCAACCTTCCGCTCCCAAAAGAGGGAACGTATTTTCCAAAACGCAACTGGACGTTCGTTCCGCCGGCAGAGCGCATCGAAGTGAGTTTGCATATCCCCGAAAAAGAACTCGACTGGTCAACCGAAAGACGAATCCTCGCCCAGCAGTACGTTGACAGAGCAAAGGACGTCGTGGATTTCCACTTCGCTACGCCCGTGGACAGTCTTATCGTCGAAGGCGGCAAGGTGAAGGGAATCGTGGCAAACGGCGAGAAATTCTACGCCGACCTCGTCGTTGACAATTCGGGCGCAATGTCGCCGTTCAGAGGTCAACTTCCAAAATCCGCGCACGTCACGGCAAAACCGCAAAACAACGAGATTTTCGTCGCCTATCGTGCATTCCACAAGAAAGCGGACGGAGTCAAAGACCCGGAAAACACCAACAAGGCGTATCTCAAACACCTCGGCGAGGAGGGCATCAGTTGGAGTATCATCGATCCTGCAGGCACTGTGAACGTGCTTATCGGAAGAGCGGGACAACTTGACCAGCAAACGTTCGATCGCGCGTATAAGGCTCTCAAAGCCTCAAATCCCATCATCAGCGACGAAATCGTTCGCGGAGGTCGCACCTGCATCATTCCCATCAGATATCCGCTTACGCGTATGGTTGCGGACGGCTACGCCGCAATCGGCGACGCCGCGTTTATGACGATCCCGATGATCGGAAGCGGCATTGAAAACTCGATGAAAGCCGCATGCATTCTCTCTGACGTCATCATCAAATCTAACTCCGTCAAAAAAGAGGATTTGTGGAAATACGAGGTTGAGTATTACAAACTTCGCGGCGGCGATCACGTCGGCATCGATATTCTCAAACGCTGGCTTTTGGGCGCAAAACCGCAAGATCTCGACTGGCTATTTGAAAAGGGCGTCGTTGACGACAGCAATATGGCGGCAGGCGCAACGGGCAAACTCATAGTGCTTTCTCCCAAAGACCTTGTCGTGAAGGTGGCAAGAGGCTGGACGAGACTTCCGTTGCTCCTTGCGATGAACAATATGCTTATGCGCTCCAAAAAAGCGGCAAAAATCGCAAAGCATATTCCCCAAACCTACGACGAAGAGAAGATCTCAAAGTGGGAGAGTAAAATCGAGAAACTCGTCTATCACAAATAGCCTGTTATAAACGGAGGTACTGTCAATGCTAATCTGTATAATCGGTTGCCTCTTAAATTGCTCGATTGCTTTTTTGACGTTCACTTGGACGGCGGAAATGGACAGGGCGTTGAATTATAGTATGAAAAAGAAAATTCGTACTAAAAAAATTCCGCTTTGGTTTCCGTCGGACAGAAAAAACGAATCGGATTTCGGTCCTTCGTTGGAAGAGCCGAACGAGGGGACGTATTTGCCTGCGTTTGTAAGTTGTATAATAACGTATGCGATACTGTTTGCGTCCGTTATAGCGCAAATTGTCGTTCGTTGTGTTGTCAAAGTCGATAAGGTCGATGCCTATATGATGCTCGGAACGTCCGCAGCAAATATCCTCAATACGTGTGTTGTTCGTTCGATTGTCGAGCATTACGCACGCAAATATTTTTGGAACAAACCGTATTATATGAACAAAATATCGGAAATCCAAAAGGAGAAAGACGACAGCGATAAATAAAGAAAATAAAACGGCAACGCAATAAGCGGTGCCGTTTTATTTATCGGATATTATTATCTAATTATTCCGCGGCGGTTGGTTTTCATCTCTTTGCGGAAGGCTTTGAGTTCGGCAAGAAGTTGGTTTGCGATATCGGGGTAGGTCTTTGACAGACTGTAGCCTTCTGCAGGGTCGGTGTCGAGGTTGAAGAGGTAGTTTTTGTACACTTGGTCGATGAACGCCGAGTTTTCCGTGCGCACTTTGTCGTAGTATTTGAAATCGTACGTTACGCCGTTCAGTTCAACTGCCATTTGCACTGCTTGGCACTTGCCTTTTTTGAGATAGAAGAGTTTTTCGTGTACGCGCGTGGACGTGGGGACGGTGCAGTTCCAAAGCGGCGTAAGATCAACGCCGTCCATGGTTCTGTCGGAGGGCAGATACACGCTTCCGTCCGCATTTTTGATGCCGCAGTAACTCAAAATCGTGTTGAACAAGTCAAAGTTCATACTGCTTGCGTCGATATGCTTCGTGGTTGCAGTGGTTGCCACGCTCGATTTAACCTTGCCTACGACGTTCTCTTGCGAAGTGCGCTGGGAGTTGTTTTCCCACTGATAGTACTTGTAGGTTTCGCTCTCGATTGCGTCGCCTTGACCGACGCCGCCGTTTGGATAACTCACGAGAATAGGCACTTTCATACCGCCTTCGAAGGTGGTGTTTTTCCTGCCTCTCATATCACCCGTGACGCCCTCTCTGCCGGGGCCGTTGTCGGAGGTGAACACGACGAGTGTGTTGTCATAGAGCGTGCCTGTGCCGCTAGGGTCGGGAGTCTCTTTGAGATAGTTGAGAATATCGCCGAGGTACTTGTCAAATTCCTCGATGCATTGCACGTAGGTATCGTCGCTCGTTGTGCCTTTGCCGCTGCCCGAGTTGTCCGAATAGATGGGGAAGTGCGGCCACGGAGTCGTGTAGTACGCAAGGAATTTTTCGTTTTGTTTGACGGAGGTATCGATGAAGTTTATCATCTCTGCCGTAAGCAGTCTTGTGCTTTCGGACTGGTCGAGGTTCTCCTTGTGCGTGCGCACTTCTTGGGAGTGGAGATTGCCCTCGGCGTCCACCTCGTCCTTAACCCAGTTGTAAGGCGTCATATCGTTGACGTA
>JBNMJA010000085.1:0-5415 GCA_050873585.1 Bacillota bacterium
ATTTGCTCCTTTATTCACCTATACGGTTGATTTCTTTTTTTTGATGCCTTAATCTTACACGATTTGATACGGATTTGCAACAAAAAATGTACATTTTGTGGCATTATTAAATACGTTTTAATATTTGCACTGCCAAAACGGCGTTATCTCCCTATTGTCGGCATTTTTAATCTTCTTCAATTGCAACGTAGTTGCACAATGATATCGCGCGATGATATCACAGTGTGATGAGATCGTGCAAGCACGATGATATCATTGAGCAACTGCAACGCAGTTGCACCGTTATCCAATATATTGCGCCATAAACTCTTTTCTGAATTCGTCGTATCTGTCCTCCATAATCGCTTGACGAATATCTGCGGCAAGCCTTTCGAGGAAGCGGATATTGTGGATTGACAAGAGTCTGCCACCCATGATTTCGTCGCTCTTTATGAGGTGACGGATATACGCTCTGGTATAATTTTTGCAAGCATAGCAATCGCAATCGGGGTCAATCGGCGTAAAGTCCTCTGCGTACGGGGCGTTGCGAATGGTCATAAAACCTTCCTTCACCATTGCCGTACCGTTGCGCGCGATACGAGTGGGAAGCACGCAATCGAACATATCCACTCCCCTTGCAACTCCTTCGACGATATAATCCGCCGTGCCGACGCCCATCAGATAATGCGGTTGATCTTTTGGCAAAATGGGTTGCAAAACGTCGAGCATTTCGTACATTTTTTCCGCGCTCTCTCCAACGCTCAAACCGCCGATCGCAATGCCGCATTTAGCGTACGGAACGGTGCGTTCCGCGCTCTCTTTTCTGAGATCGGGGAATATGTTTCCTTGCACGATCGGGAAAAGCGTTTGATGCGGTTTGAGCTCGACTTTCGAGCATCTATCCAACCATTTTAGCGTTCTTTCCATTGCGTCACGCGCTTTATCGTGCGAAATATCGGGGGGCGTACACTCATCGAAAGCCATCACTATATCGCTGCCCAAAGCCTTTTGAACTTCCATAGATTTTTCGGGCGAGAAAAAGTGCTTGCTTCCGTCGATAAAACTGTTGAATTCCGCTCCGTCGTCGGTGATTTTCCTCAGCGACGAAAGCGAGAAAACCTGAAATCCGCCGCTATCCGTGAGGATTGCGCCGTCCCAGTTCATAAACTTGTGCAAACCGCCCGCTTTTTCGATGAGTTCGTGACCCGGGCGCAAATACAAATGGTACGTATTCGACAGCAAAATCTGTGCGCCCGTGGCGTGTACCTCTTCGGGAGAAAGACCTTTTACGGTTGCTTTCGTCCCCACGGGCATAAAGCACGGAGTGTCGATAACGCCGTGTTCGGTGTAGAGTTTACCGACTCTTGCGCCGGTCTTTTTGTCCTCGTGTATAACTTCAAATCTCATATGTTTTTGACATTCCTTTATTCAAAAAACGATGCGTCGCCGAATGAGAAAAATCTATACTTCTCTTTCACTGCTTCGTTGTATATTTCAAGTGTTTTTTCTCTGCCTACAAATGCCGAAACGAGCATTATAAGCGTACTTTCGGGCAAGTGGAAATTTGTGATAAGTCCCTTTACGCACTTAAACTTGTATCCGGGATAGATAAAAATGCTCGTGTCACCTTTTTGCGCACGAACGTATCCGTTCTCGTCCGCAACCGTTTCAAGCGTACGAACGCTTGTCGTGCCCACGCAAATAACCCTTCTGCCCTCTCTTACGGCAGAATTGATTTTCTCTGCGTTTTCCTCGTCGATTTCGTAATATTCCGTGTGCATTTCGTGCTCGAGGATATTATCCTCTTTGACGGGTCTGAACGTGCCGAGACCTATATGCAAAAGCACGGTTGCGAAGTCCACACCCATATCTTTGATTTTTTGCATAAGTTCGGGCGTGAAATGCAATCCTGCGGTCGGAGCGGCGGCAGAGCCTTCGATTTTGCTGTAAACCGTCTGATACCTTTCCTTATCGGCGAGTTTTTCTTTTATGTACGGCGGAAGCGGCATATTGCCCACCCTATCGAGAATATCCTCGAACACGCCGTCAAACTTGAATTCAATCGTGCGTGCGCCGTAATCTCCTATCTCGGTGACGACTGCGCTGAGTTCGTCGCAAAAGTGGATAACCGAGCCGAGCCTTGCCTTTCTTGCAGGCTTCATAATGGTTTCCCAATGCGTATAATCTTTGCGTTTGAGCAAAAGCACTTCCAGCACGCTTTCGTGGTTTTCTATATGCCCGAAAATGCGCGCGGGAATAACTCTCGTGTTGTTTATCACAAGCAAATCGCCCTTTTTAAGAAAAGACGGCAAATCGTAAAAATGCTTGTGTTGAATCTCGTCGGTTTGACGATTATACACCAAAAGCCTCGAGTGGTCACGAGGTTCGATAGGCGTTTGAGCAATGAGTTCTTCGGGCAATTCGTAGAAGAAATCATGCGTTTTCAGTGTCGTATTGTTTTCCATATTAGTCCATTTTGCGAAGTGAATTAAGAACGCTCCGAATAAGTTTTCGTTCAGGTGTGGACAAAGTCCACCCACAATTATTAATTGTCCATTATTAATTATTAATTTTCTTCACTCACTCCATTCTCTGTTCAGATGCTTGTACGCATTCTGTGTGCAAACTCTGCCCCTCGGCGTGCGGCTTATAAAGCCGAGTTGAATCAAAAACGGTTCGACGACGTCCTCAATTGTGCTCGATTCCTCTCCCGTTGCGGCGGCGAGCGTTTCGAGTCCGACGGGACCTCCTCCGAATTTGTCGATGATAGCCTCCAGAACGGTACGGTCGGTGATATCCAATCCCAACTCGTCAACGTCCATAAGCGTGAGGGCTTTTTTCGTTATATCGAGGGTTATACGGTCGAGTTTTTCGTATTCTGCAAAGTCGCGAACGCGGCGCAAGAGTCTGTTTGCGATACGCGGCGTTCCCCTCGATCGTTTTGCGATTTCCAAAGCCGCGCTCTCGTCGATTGCGATGCCGAGGATTCCGCTCGAGCGCATAACGATGCGTTTGAGTTCCTCGTCGGTGTACATTTCAAGTCGCAACGACATTCCGAAACGGTCACGCAAAGGACTTGAAAGCATACCTGCCCTCGTAGTCGCGCCGATAAGCGTAAAGCGTTTGAGCGGAATACGAATACTTCTTGCCATAGGACCCGTGCCCGTAACGAGGTCGAGCGAAAAGTCCTCCATAGCAGGATAAAGCACTTCTTCAATATTTCGATTTAGGCGGTGAATTTCGTCTATAAAGAGCACGTCGCCCTTTTCGAGATTAGTCAAAAGTGCCGCAAGATCGGCGGCTTTTTCAATTGCAGGACCGCTGGTGACCCTGATTTGCGAGCCGAGTTCTCCCGCGATGACGTGCGCGAGCGTGGTTTTTCCGAGGCCGGGAGGGCCGTAAAGCAAAACATGATCGAGCGCGTCGTTTCTTGCCTTTGCCGCAGAAATAAACACTTGCAGATTCTTTTTGATTTTGGCTTGACCGACGTATTCGTCCATCGTATGCGGACGCAAACTGTTCTCCTGTTCATCCTCTTCGATGGTGAGCGAACTGACGATTCTGTTGTCGACGTCGAAGTCTTGATTTTCCTTTGTGAATTGCGATTTGATCATATATCGACCTTTGTGGTTTTATTCGAATTAAGGCGTATCAGCCCAATTTTTTGAGGCAGTAAGCGATGATATTTTCAACGCCCTTCACCGCCTTGCTTGCTTCGGTAGCGGCACGCACTGCGTCCGTCTTTGAAAGTCCGAGGCTTTCGAGCGCAAACACCGCGTCAGCGATATCGTCGCCCGTAACTGCGTCCTGGTGCGAGTCGAAAAGCGTAATATCGTCTGCGGCTTGCTCTCGCAGATTGAGCACGATAAGTTCGGCGGTCTTTTTGCCGAGTCCCTTGATTTTGGTGAGCGTCTTGACGTCGCCGCTCGCGATAGCGACGGTGAGCGTTTTAAGGTCGTATCCGCCGAGGATTTGCATAGCCATTTTCGGACCGATACCGCTGATTTCGATGAGTCGCATAAACAATTTTTTTTCATCTCTGCGCGAAAATCCGTAGAGCGACATCTCGTCCTCTTTGACGTAAAGATAGGTATAAATCTTGACGATTTCGCCAATAGCGACGTCTTGGAGCGTATTTCCGCTCACGCCGATTTCATAGCCTATGCCATTGTTGTCGACGACGATTGAAGTGAACGTTTTGTCCACGACCTTGCCTTGAATGTAGTTATACATATTGCACCTTGTTGCGCACTTTCACGCAATTGATATTTGTGCCTGAGGCACGGTTATATTCTCGCTTTGCGAGAGTTATATTGCGACTTTGTCGCAGTTATATTTGCGCTATGCGCAAGTAATATTTTTTGCTTTGCAAAAAGTGCGCACTTTGTGTGAGTTACGGATATTTTTTCCCTCAACCCACACGCAGTGCGGATCTCGTCACGCAGTGATATCATCCGAGTCTTGCGAGGATATCATCGCCATAGGCGATATCATTGGACCTTGAAGTTGTTTATCATTCTGCTCGTTTGAGCGTGGCATATGGCAACCGCAAGAGCGTCTGCGGCGTCGTCGGGGCGAGGCACGCTTTTTAGTCGCAAGAGCGTTTGCACCATATGTTGCATTTGAATCTTGTCCGCACCGCCGTATCCCGTAACCGCTTGCTTAATCTGATTCGGCGTATACTCGTACACTTCTTTTCCGAGCGCTTTCACCGCCGTAAGCAGAATCACGCCTCTCGCTTCGGCGACGGGAATGCCCGTGGTGATATTCTTTGAAAAGAACAACTCTTCAATGGACACGTTGTCGGGTCGATAGGTTTCGATAAGTTCCTTCACACCGTCCTCGAGTTGTTGTAGTCTTTCGGGCAAAGTACGTTCTTTTGGCGTGGTGACAACCCCGTAATCTATTACGGAATAGTTGCCCTTTAAGGAATTTATCACGCCGTATCCCATAGTCGCAAGACCGGGATCGATGCCCAAAATAATCATAGTACGTCCTTTATTATGCTGTTTTCGCTTGCAAAATCGAATACTTTTGCGGAGTTTTTGAGCGGAAGAGTTCCGACTTCGTCGAGTTTCTTATCGCAACGCACCACTCCCGATTTAACGTTAAGTTCGTATCCGTTTAGAGTGCGCATAAAACTTTGCACGCTCTCTTTTCTGTCGCCGTCAACGTCATAGCAATCGCTTGCCCAACCGACGAAAACGTCCTTGCCGATATACTCGCCTACGATTTTTCCGTCGAGATGACAGAGGTCGATATCGTAGCAGTCGAGCGCGGTTGCCACGAGTTTTCCGCTCTTTTCGTCAAGGTGCGCTTTTTCAAAGCGATAATCTTCGTCAAACGCTTGCGCCGCCCAGATATTCGACGGATTTTCGAAAATCCTGTCGATCGTGCCGATTTGTTTTACTTCTTTGTAGTGCATCACGACGATCG
>JBNMJA010000086.1:0-5232 GCA_050873585.1 Bacillota bacterium
CTTTTGGCGATTGCTTTAATTTGTTTGAAGTGTACAACCTTGCAGGGCTCGATTTGAGTGATGCGTATTCAACGGGACACGTTGCCGCATATGCGCTCAAAGTATACGACAGCGCTTCTGCCGCATCGCAGGTGACAAAGCTCAAAGACGATCAAGGATTCAAGTACGCTCTTTGCGACGGTCAAGCGCATCTGTATGGCTTTGAAGCAAGTGAGTACCCATCCTATTATTATATTGATAATACTGTATCATTCAATAATAATACTTATCCTTGCTCTATCCGATATGTGGCATTCAATTCTTTGCCATGGGGATCAAATCTTGTCGTATCCAAGCGAATCGTTTTTGACGATTCAAACTATAAGTGCTTTGGCAATTCTCCCAACATTTATTATCGCGGAACTCAAAGCGATTGGGAAGAGAACGTCGGATCTAGTGCGTGGGGATGGAACTCTTTGTGTTATCAGGCAAACTGTGTGCACGACTACGGTTATTGGGCAGAGATCAACGGTCAGATAATCACGAGTCCGTCCTTTGAGTCGAAAGTCACGAAAGAGGCGACTTGCACCAAAGAAGGCGAAATTGAAAACAAGTGTAACTACTGTGGAAAGAAGTTTTACACGACTATTCCGCCTTCTAATTGGAAACACGTAGTGTCAAACGGAAAATGCACGGAATGCGGTCTAACGGTTATCGAAATCACCGAGCAGAATATAAACGATTATTTCGATGTCGAATCGGATCCGGCATATCCGTTTGAGTGGGTAGACGGCGTGCTTGTGTCCACAAACAAGAGCTGTCAAGGCACTCGTTCGAGCATTACGCTGAGAGCCAAAAACGATTATGAAATAGCAATACTGTATTCTGTTTCTTCCGAAAGCAATTGCGACAACCTCATAATCCAAGCAAACGGAGAAGAAACGACGAGAATATCGGGAGAAATGACGGATCAAACGCTTTCAGCGAGTATGCTTGCAAATTATACGCTGACTTTCATCTATGAAAAAGACGGAAGTGTCGATTCGGGCAATGACGTAGCCAAAATTCTCAAAATCTATATATACGAACGGAGTTGACAATGTTAGATTACAAAAAGACAATTGAAAATCTCACCAGAGAGCAAAAGATAGCGTTGCTATCAAATGCCGCGACTGCGCTTGACGGCGTTGATCCTGTGGCATTCGCTCCTTTTGACGACGACAGCGAGGAGTCAAGCCGTTTCCCGTCGTTGAGGGCGGTCACTCGTTCGTGGAATAAAGATCTTGCTTCGAGTGTTGCAAGCGGAATTGCCGAGCAGGCAAAAGCGGAAGGCAAAAACGCTCTCGTTTTGGGCAAAAATCTGTCTATGTGCAACCCGTATTTCGACGGGCTTTCGGAAGATTCTTATCTTGCGGGCAGAATGGGCAACGCCTTCACAAGCGGCACGAAGGCAGTAAACGGTACGATCGGCGTATGCGAAATCGGCATTGACAACTTACAAAAGACCTATCTTGACGAGAAAATCGACGTCGGCACGTCGTACAAATTCTTCGTCGAACCCACACTCAGCGCAATGAAAGGCTCTGCGCAGTGCGTTGCGCTTTGCGAAAACGGAGCGGACAATGCGCCTCTTATGCGTTCGGTTATAGAAAACGCAAGACGAAACGGTATCGTCGCAAGAAAAGGACTCGACGCAAAACAAACGCTCGAAGCGGCGTTGAAAGGCGAAGTCGTGTTCGGCGGTAAAGACGACGAACTCAGAAAGGTTACCGACGCATACGACGATTTGTCGCAACTAGTCATCTCCGGGCGCAGAACCCGTGAGGAGTTGGCGGTGGCAGTTTCCGAAAAGAAAGCGATATCCGACGACAGTTTCGACGAAGCACTTGAGAACGCATTGAAACTTATAGATTATTGCAATCAGGACAAATTCGCACCGCAAGCGGCGGCTCATAGTTTTGCAAACGATATTGCGCTTTTGAAGCGCGCTTGCACGGAATCGTCCGTTCTTCTCAAAAACGAGAACGCCGTTTTGCCTATTGAAAAGGGCAGACGAGTTGCTCTTTTGGGCGTGGATGCCGAAAAGAGTATCGGCAATCAAGCGTTTTACGACGTATTTGAAGAGTATTGCTCGACGAAAGGTTACGTCTTTATGGGATATGCGCCTGCAAACGGCGACGACAACGATTTTGACGAAAGGGCAAAAAACATCTGCGCAAACGCAGACGTAATCGTGTGCGTATATGCAAAAGACGAAGAAGAACACTCGACTTTGGGTTTGCCTTTCGACTGTCAAAAACTTGCAAGAGAACTTTCGGATTATTCATCAAAATCCGTAGCGGTGGTATTTTCCGATTCTCCGCTCGATATGAGTTTTGACAAAGCGTTTTCGTCGGTGCTTTTCGTTCCGCAAAGCGGAGAAATGCTGTTTGAAAGCGTATGCGACATGCTTTTCGGCAAGGAATCTCCATCGGGCAGACTTTCGTTTACGCTTCACGACAGAGCGGACGATTATTACGCCCAAAGGCGTAGGGCAAAGTCTTATCGCAAAATCGGTTCGTTTGTCGGTTACAGATATTACGACACCGCAAACGTGGAAGTTAAGTATCCGTTCGGTTTCGGATTGAGTTATGCGGATTTCGAGTATTCCGACCTTTCCGTAAAGGGTGACGAAGTGTCGTTTACAGTCACGAACGTTTCCGAAATACAAGGCGACGCAGTGTGCCAGATTTATCTTGGCAGAAACGACGAAAATTTGCCGTATCCGAAGAAAGAGTTGGTTAGATTCACGAAAGTTACGTTGAATCCGAGCGAAAAGAAAACCGTTCGTATGAAGATAGAAACGCCAAACGAGTACGACGAATCAAAGCACGCATTTCTCAAAGACGGCGGGAAATATGTCGTATACGTTTGTTCGGACGCAACCGACGTCAAGCTTTCGGGCAATATCGTACTCAAAGGCGATTCAATCAAAAAGCCGAGTGCGAAACTGTCCGATTACATTCCCGTTGCGTCGGAAGACAACAAAAAAGAATACAGATTCGACGGCATAGAACACAGAAAAAAGAACGTCGGCGGCATTTTGATCTCCGTATTGTTTATGCTTTTGGGCATTGCGGTAGACGCGTTGCTTTATTTTGAAAAAGACATGTTTGATGCCACGGTATTTTGGGTTATCGTCGCGGTTGCCAATTTGCTCGTGCTTTCAAGCATAATCGCGATTATCACGTTTTCTTCAAAAGGGAAGAAGAAAAAGAAAACCGTATCGGACAAGATTTCGTCCGTTGCGACCAAAGAAAACGATCTTTTCAAAGAGGCTTTTCCCGACACCGATCCGCTTGCGGCGCTCAACGACTCCAAAAAGTCAACCTCGCGAAGAAAACGCAATCACGACGATGCGGAATGGTTCGATTTCGACAAAAAATACGGATTCGACGTTATGTTTGCCGATTTCAAAACTTATTGCAAAGAAAGAGGATTCGTACTTTCCGACAACACCGTTCGCAGTACGCTGAGTGCGATTGCCTCGTCAAGAATAATCGTCGTTGACGCCGATGAAAAAACTTTCCACAACTTCGTTGTGTTGGCAAGCGGCTATTTTGGCACGAGACCTTATTTCGACGCGGTCAACCCGACCTTGATTAAGAGCAAAATGCTCAAAACCGAAAAGGACGGCGCGCAGGTCGGAAGCGGATTTGCTTCTGCGTGTATGAGTGCGAAAAACAAGGGCAAAACCGTGTTCTATATGCTCAAAAACGTTGATTTTTCCAACGTCGCATACCTCAATGATTTGTGTGAATCCGCAAAGCACGTCAAAAAGCGCGACGCGTCGGGTTCAACGGGTTGCGCCGTAACCGAAAACTTGCGCGTATGTATAAGGAAAAACGGTTGGTGCGTTCCATCTGTTCTTGCAAAAGTGAGTGCGCTCGTCCGTCCTGAAATCGAGTTTACAGCCGAGTCCGCAACCAAAACGACGCTCAAAGTGCCAGATTATCGTCAACTCGTCTACACGTCCGATTCTGCGGTAAAAACCTTTGCTATGCGTGAGGACAGATGGAAGAAACTCGACAAAGAAGAAAACGAAATTGCCGAATCCGTCGACTACGTTATCGACAACAAAGACTGGCAAAGGATAGAGCGTTTTTCAAGTGCGTTCATTGCGATGAGCGATTTGTCGGATGACAAGGCAGATGCCTCATACGACGCCGCTCTTGACGAAACGTTGTTTGCGCTTCTTATAGAAAATATGCTCGATTGCACGGCAGACGTCAAAAAGGACGACTGGTCGCTTGCATCGTCCATCGAACGCAATTTCGGCGACGTCGTGCCCAAATCCGTGAGGGAAGTAAGAAATGCCGTTGAGGCCGCAGGAGGCAAAGATGACTGATTCGATTTTGGCACTTGACCTTGCAGGGTTCAATATTATGGATTTGCTTATGTCCAAGACGGCAATCATCATTTACGCCGCAGTGTTGGCGGTGCTTCTTATAGCGTTGATGATATCTTTGATTTTCAAAGATTCAAAAGGACCCAAAAAGATTCAGGCAAACGTATCATACAAGCAATCCGACGACAAATCTTCCTCGCAAAAGACGTCAAAGACGAGCGATTCCGCCCCCGAAGCGTTGCCCGTCGTTCAGGCAGTGCCCGCAGCCCAGACAACGCCCATAGTCACGGACAAGAATAAGAAAGCGGACAAAAAGAAAGAAAGCGAGGGCGTGGGCAGATTTTGCATGCTCACGGATATAGAGAAACGCAAGGATTCGTTCATAAGAGAGTCCTACGACGAGAACGTCACACTCAAAGACTTCTGCGATTCCTTCCGTGCTTTTGCGGCAAGCAGAATGAGGCTGTATTACGACATTGAAGATATAAGAAGATTCGTCGCAGGCATGGGCGTATCTCACATATTGATTCTTCAAGGTATGTCCGGTACGGGTAAAACGAGTTTGGCGCACGCGTTCGGCGCGTTCGTTGAGAATCCGTCCACGATAATAGCCGTACAACCTATGTGGAAAGAGCGTACGGATCTCGTGGGATATTACAACGAGTTCACCAAGAAGTTCAACGAAACGACGCTTCTTGAAAAGATGTACGAAGCCAACTATTCCAAGGAAATGTACGTCACGGTTTTGGACGAAATGAACATAGCGCGAGTGGAATACTACTTTGCGGAGTTTCTTTCGCTTTTGGAACTGGTGAATCCGGACGAAAGGTATTTGGACGTAGTATCCGACAAGATGGACGACGATC
>JBNMJA010000087.1:0-4984 GCA_050873585.1 Bacillota bacterium
CCATTTCCATTGCCATCTGATAATAGAACAGCGCATTTTTGTAATCGGCTTTTTTGGTTTCGTAAATCGTCGCCATACACCAATAAACGCCGACATAATCCAAATCGCACAGCGCAAAACAGTCGAGCGCGTCGTCGTATTTGCCTTTTTCGTAATAGTAGTATCCCAAATCGAGAAGAGCGTCGTCTTGTCCGAGTGCCGCCGCTTTTTTAAGATAGTGAATATATGCCTTTTTGTCGGGTTCTACCTTATACATACCCGTTTCGCGAACGCGCGCATACATATAAAGACTCTCGGGGTCGTTGTGCTCTACGCCGTCCAAAAGATATGCCAAACCTTTCTTGTAGTCGTGCGGCACGAATCTGTCGTTCAGATAAACGTAAGCCAAATCGAAATTAAGCGAGTATTCGCCAAGGCTCAATCCCTTTTCGTACCACTCTATGGCTTTGGGAACGTCTTTCAGTTCTTCATTGTTTAAGTAGATAAAGCCTATCTTTTTTGCGATTTGAACGTCGCCGAGATAAAAAGCACGCTCGTAGTATTTCAGCGCGTTTTTGACGTTTTCGATCTCGGAATCTTCAATCGGCGTATTGAAATAATACAAATCGCCGAGAGATCTTGCCGCTGCCGCCACACCCAAATCGGAGGCTTTGGCGTAACACTCGATTGCTTTTTGAATATCGATTTTTACATAACCGGTTTCATAGCAAAATCCGAGACGGGCAAAGCACTCCGCTTCGCCTTTGTTTGCGCCCTCCGTATAAGCGTCGAACGCTTTTTTGTATTGAGAGCGGTAGCCCCAAGTGTCGCCAAGAACAGTATATGCCAAAACGCCGTTGTCGACGGCTTTTTGATAGTAAATCGTTGCGGTTTTGAAGTCCGCTTCGTCCATATATAAGTCGCCGAGAAGAGCGTAATATTTGGGTTTATTCGGAGCAAGGCGTTTGTATTTTTCAATCTTAACGTTTAAGTTTTCCATATTGCATTTTGGTTCTTTTAATCTCACTCACAGCGTGGTGAGCGGTTTGGACGAGATGATTTTGTAATCGTCGTCGTGGGTGTAGAATTGCTCCATAAGCCAATAGACGCCCATCGTGCCTTTTTTCAGTTTCTTTGAAAGCAATTCCTTGCTTATCGGCATCACTTGATATATGCTGATAAACTTGTGCTTGGACGTGTAACATTTGACGATTTTCGGCGTTTTGAACACCTCGGGCAACAACAGCACGACTCCGCGATATTTTCCATCAAGCCCCATATCTATAGTGTCGGAAACTGTGAGATTATCCTTTTCGTTGAATGCGTACTGCGCAGTTGACCATAGAAACGAGTTCAAAAACAGCCAGTCGGTAGGCGCGGTCTCGTCGCCTGCGGGATTGCTGATATCGACGTCGGGGGATATAAACATCATATACTCGTTGCGGCGATTCGCCTTTCTGCCCCAGCCGATTTCTCGCTCGGGCATTTCGTAATCGCTTGCGCCTATCGTGCAGAGTTTCCAAAACGGAAGTTCGTCGGTAGGCTTGAATACGAGAGTCGTTATCGGTTTCATATCCTCGGGCAAAACTTCCTTTTTGAGTTTCAGACTGAAATCAGGCTCGTCACCCAAAACACTCACGTAATGCTCGTATAACAATTGATGCCTTTTGCTTGCCATATAATTTCCCTTGCTATTTTCCTCGTTATTCAATAAAAAAAGTATACCATAGACTGCCGTCGCTTACAATCTTATTTTTTGAGGGTGGGGGCGGTTTGGATTAAAAGCGTTTAATTATATACTATTTTGAATTTTGCGGATTGACTTTGCTTTGCACCGGCAATAAAATATAGGTATGAAAAAGCCATACGTCTGCGTTATAGGCGGCTCGAACGTCGATATAACTTGCACTTCATTCACAAAAATCAAGACCAAAGACAGCAATCCCGGCATTGCCGCTTTGTCATGCGGCGGCGTTTCTCGCAATATTGCGGAAAACCTAGCAAGGCTCGGCGTGAGCGTCGTGCTTATCACGGTTTTGGGCAACGACTCAAACGCGCATATGATAGAGCAGAACGCAAAATCCGTAGGCATAGATATTTCGCAAAGTCTCGTCGTTGACGAGCCGTCGTCGTGCTACGTTTCTATCAACGACGTTGACAACGATATGTTCGTTGGGGTGTCGTCGATGAATATTCTTGACAGGCTCACTCCCGAATTTTTGAGCACGAAACTCGACGTCATCAACGGCGCGGAGTGCGTCGTCACGGACACGAATATACCAAAATGCCTCGACTTTTTGATAGAAAACGTGAAAGTGCCTATCTTCCTGGATACCGTATCAGCAAAAAAGACGAAAATCGCAAACGATAAAATCAAAAACGCGTATTGCATAAAGCCCAACGAATACGAAGCGGAAATTCTGTCGGGAATTAAAGTTTCAGACGAACAATCCGCTTTGAACGCTTGCAAAAAAATCGCGGAGCGCAATATAAAAACAATTTTTATAAGTTGCGGAGAGGCAGGGTCGTATTGCTATCAAAACGGCGTGTTCAACCGTGTGCCGTTTTACAAAACCGACGTCGTAAACACAACGGGGGCAGGAGATAGTTTTATGGCAGGCGTGGTGTACGGGTATATAAAAGGTATGGGCGTCAAAAAAAGCGCGCAATTTGCCGCCGCTTGCTCGTCTATAACAGTTGCGTCAATGGATACCGTGTGCAAAGATCTTACAGTGCAAAAAGCAGTTGACATCGTGGATAAAAACGCATAAAATCATAACTTCCGCCACAAAGGAAACTTAAAGGCGGATATAAAATCGTAAAATAAAATTTTATATAGGAGCAAAAAAATGCAACTTTCAAATTATCTGAACGTATCCGAAGAAGTCAGAAACGCGCTTGCAAACAACAAGCCCGTCGTTGCGCTCGAATCGACGATTATCTCTCACGGTATGCCGTATCCGAAGAACGTCGAAACCGCTTTGAGCGTGGAAAAAATCGTGCGTGAAAACGGCGCTGTTCCCGCAACTATCGCAATCATCGGCGGAAAACTCACAGTCGGATGCTCTGAAGAAGAAATCGTGCGCCTCGGCAAAGGCGGACTCAACGTGCCAAAAGTCTCGAGAAGAGATATTCCTTTCGTTATCGCAAAAGGACAGGACGGAGCGACTACCGTTGCCGCTACGATGTATATCGCGCACCTTGCAGGCATAGATGTGTTTGCAACGGGAGGTATCGGCGGCGTGCATAGAAAAGCGGAAACAACTATGGATATCTCCGCAGACCTTGACGAACTTCAGCAAACAAGCGTTATGGTCGTCTGCGCAGGCGCAAAATCAATTCTCGATATCGGGCTTACGCTCGAGTGCCTCGAAACGAGAGGCGTGCCTGTCGTGGGATACCAAACGGAAGATATGCCTGCGTTCTATACGCAAAAAAGCGGATTCAAAGTGGATTATCGCATCGATACGCCCGAAGAAATTGCAGCCGCATACTACGCAAAAAATCAAGTCGGTCTCAACGGCGGTATGCTCGTGACGAATCCGATTCCAGATCAATACGCAATGGACTCGGATTATATCAACAAAAATATAGACGAAGCACTCAAAGAGTGTGAAAAACTCGGAATTCACGGCAAACAAACCACACCGTACCTTCTCGATAAAATCCAAAAACTCACGGCAGGGAAGAGCCTCGAAGCAAACATTCAACTCGTCTATAATAACGCTCGCCTCGCATCGAGAATCGCCGCGTCTTTGGCTGAGTTGAAAACAAAATAAAAAAACTATTTTTCAAAAGCCTCATACAAGCAAACGTATGAGGCTTTTTTGAAAATCGCTTACTTTTTACGAGAAAGTAAGCGATTTATTTAGTCTTTAAGAACGTGATATTTGTATATTTCGCTACGCTAGATTCCCACGGTTACTTTGTTCCCTCTGAATGAAATATGGTTTTGAAAATAAAAAATCCGCTTAAAAAAATTATAAAGGCAGTAATAAATAGATGAATACCTCAAAAGAGTCATTTTACATATATGAGTAAACTTTTTTATACGACTTAAAATTTAAAAAAATAATAATGAAGGTGATATTTCGATGAAGAGCGCGGAAAAAGCCCTCGGTTGCCAACTCATGTACTTTTTGTACATTAGGGTTGCCACTCGAGGGCTTTTGACAATGCTATTCGCAAAATAGCGCCTTCATTAACCGATGACGCGGAGGGGAAGAATCAAGTACAACCACCTATCTCCCTCACCCTTGATAATTCCCGGTGCTGTGGAAGTGGTGAAGTTGAGGGTGACGAAAGGCTCGTCGATTGCGTGCATACAATCGATGATATATTTAGAGTTGAAGCCTATGGTGAGGTCTTTGCCCTTGAGTCCGATGGTGACTTTTTCGTTGATTTCACCGTCGTCGCTGTGAGCGTTGAGAGCGATTGTGTCCTCTTTTATTTCCATCTTGACGTAGGATTTTTTCTCGGTGCGATTGATGAGAGATACACGGTCGATTGCGTTTTCAAAGAGTTTTTTGTCGATGGTGACTTCGGTTGTGAAAACGCTCGGGATAATCTTTTCGTAGTTGATATAATCCTCGCCGATGAGTCTTGTGACAATCTTGGTGTGGAAGAGATCGACCATGATATAGTTTTTCTCAACGTACACGGTGATGGTTTCTTCGCCGTCGTCGATAAGACGAGAAAGTTCGTTCATACTCTTTGCAGGAACGATGATTTTGTCGATGACGCCGTTGTTTTTGATTTGTGCTTTTGCAAGCGCAAGTCTGTATCCGTCGGACGCAACCGCTTCGACTTCTTCGTCTTTGACGTTGAGGCATACGCCGCGAAGGGAAGGTCTTGCTTCGTCAACGGCAACGTTGAAAATAACCTTGGAGATGATCTCTTTGAGTTCTTTTTTGAGAATGATAAAAGAGTTTTGAGTGTCTACTTCTTTGAATACGGGATATTCGTCAGCACTCATGCATTTGATTTGAAGTTCACTGTCAAGATA
>JBNMJA010000088.1:0-4897 GCA_050873585.1 Bacillota bacterium
CGATAGAACCTCTCGAATATGCGCTGTTGATGCTTTTCTTCAATGCCTATGCCGTCGTCGGCGACCGTGAGCGTTGTATGCGAGGCGTCGGAAGAGATTGTCACTTTCACAGAGCCGCCGTTACGGTTGTACTTCACGCCGTTTTCGACGAGATTTTTGACAAGTTCTATTGCGTGTTCCTTTTCCATTCTGACGATTGCGTCGCCGTCTATGGATATTTCGACATTCTTTTCTTTTGCAACGGGCGCAAGACTCTCTTTCACGCTTTCGGAAATTTGCGCAAGGCTCACGTCTTCGGGATTGACGTCCTTTTGAGATTCGAGTTCGCTCAAATCGAGCATATCTTTAAGCAACGCGATTATTCTCGTCACTTCTTTGTCGATTTTTTCCGAAAGAGCCTTGGTTTCCTGCTCGCTCGTTTGCAATCCTATAATGTCGTTGAATCCTTTGATTGCGGTGAGCGGCGTTTTGAGTTCGTGCGAAGCGTTGGCAAAAAACTCGCTTCTGGTCTTTTCGCTCGTCTTGATTGCGGTTATATCGCTCAAGACCAAAACTTCCGTTTCGTTTTCGAGCGCACGCGCGGAAACCATATAGAATTTGCCGTCGCTTGCATACTCGAAATCGCAACTCGTACCGTTTTCGAGGCAGTCGGCAACGTGTGCGGAAAAGCCTCTGTCTGCGGTGAGTACGGTATAATTTTTGCCGACAGCGTCCTTGATCCCGAACACCGAACAAGCGTTTTTGTTCATGGAAACGATGTCGCCGCCCTTGTTCATAACGACGATTCCGTCGGATATATTGTCAAGAATGTAGTCGAGTTTTTGCTTGTCGTCCGACTCTCTGCGCATAGAATCGTGCAGTTTTTCGCTAACGTCGTTTATCTCGACGAGAATCGCGTTTATTTCTTTGTCGCTGGACGATGGAATCGACGGAACGTAAGAGTCGTTTTTGACCGCTTCGAGATTGCTTTTTACGTCCCTGAGCGGTTTGAGGATTCCGTTGGACACGGCGACGCTCGCAAAATACGAAAGCACGAGCACCGCTATAAGCACGCAAACCATAATGACTATGCTCTTTTGGATATAGCCTTGCACGCTCTCGACGGCAATAGCCGCGCGCACGAAAACGTAACTGTCGCCGATGTTCACTTTTACGGCGTAATACGCCATATCTTTTTTGAGCGTGTCGCTGTATCTTGTGACGACTGCAGGCGTGCCTTTGAGCGCGTTTTGAATTTCCTCTCTATCGAGGTGTTGAACGCCGATTGCGTCCGCGCTTTGACTGTCCTTTATTGCAACGCCGGTTGCGTCAACAATGGTCAGACGAATGTGATGAGGCACGTTTTCGGTTATATTTTCGTTGTAGTTTGCCGCATAAATATTAGCAACATCGACGATTTCTTTTTTCGCCTCGTCCAAGCGTTCGTCGCGCGCCACGGACAATCCCGAAAAGAATATCGCCAAAATCGCGACGGTCAAAATGATGACGTTGAATAATACGAGTTTGTTTTTCATTTCAGTACATACCCCACGCCGCGCACGGTTTCGATTTGAGCCGTAGATTCGGCAAGCAGTTTTCTCAAATCGGCAATATGAATATCGAGTGTTCTCGTTTCTCCGTAGTTGTCGCCCCAAACGCTGTCGAGAAGCATATTGCGAGAAAGCACGTTTTGCGAATTTTGAACGAGAAGTTTCAAAAGTTCGTATTGCTTCAACGTGAGTTTCTTTTCTTCTCCCGCAATGCTAACGCAATGGGTGGAATCGTCTATGCAAATATCCTTATATGCAATCGCGCTCTTTTGCACTTTGCGAAGTTTTGCATTGATTCTCGCAACCAGTTCCAACACGCCGAACGGCTTTGCGAGATAGTCGTCCGCGCCCAAATCGAGTCCGCGAACCTTGTCTATTTCGGTGGACTTTGCCGAAACCATAATCACGGGGATATCGCTTGTTTGCGCATTGCTTTTCATCGCTTTGAGAATCTCGTAGCCGTCAAGTCCGTCAAGCATTATATCCAAAATCGCAAGGTCGCATTTCCTTGTCGAAAGCGCGCTCAAAAAGTCCTCGCCGTTTTGAAAACACTCGATTTCAAAGCCAGCGTTTTTAAGAGCGTATGCGTATACATCCCGAATTGATTGTTCGTCGTCAACTGCATAAATGAGGCGTTTATTTTCCATTTTGTCACCGTAAAGCGTTGATTTTGTATTTTGTTTAACTTTGGCTGTGATACCCCGTCACCGCATATTCCGCCCACTCGCCTATGTTTACGGCGTGGTCGCCTATGCGTTCGAGATACTTTGCTATCATCATAAAAAGTATTGCCTGTTCGGCGTTTTCGGGGTCTTTTTTGATGAGTTCCACAAGGTCGGATTTGACGATTTCAAACAATTCGTCCACTCTGTCGTCACGTTTGTCGAGTCCCCTTGCCGTGTCCAAATCTCTGTTTATGTAACTCGACACGCCGTCCTTGACCATACCGATTGCAAGTTTTGACATAAGTTCGATATGCTCGGGTTCTTTTATAAATTTGTCGTCCTTAAACTGCAAACTTATCTCGGATATATCCGCGGCTTGATCGGCAATGCGTTCGAGATCGGTTATCATTTTAAGAGCCGCCGACACGTCGCGAAAATCGCTTGCAACGGGATGTTCCATAAGCAAGATTTTGAGGCAATCTTGTTCGATTTCTCTCTGTTCGTCGTCAATATTTTTGTCCTCTGCAATGACTTCTTTCGCAAGGTCTTTGTCGAGGTGTTTGAGTGCCTTTATGGACTTTTCGATTGCGATTTGCGTATCGTGGCACATTGCCACGAGTTTGTTGAACACAAGATTGAGTTCTTGTTCGTATTTGTTTCTTATACTCATAGTTTATCTACAATTCCTTCTTATATCAAGCGATTTGTCAAATATATTTCGACGTAATCGCCATTCTGTTTTTCTCTGACAAACGGTAATAATTGATTTTTCGTATCAACCGAATCTGCCGGTGATATAGTTTTCGGTGCGTTTGTCGCAAGGCGACGAGAAGATTTGCTCGGTGTCGCCGTATTCCACGAGTTCGCCGAGCAGGAAAAACGCCGTTTTGTCTGCGATTCTCGTTGCTTGTTGCATATTGTGCGTGACGATTACTATCGTCGTGGATTTTGCAAGTTCATCGCAAAGTTCCTCGATTTTGCCCGTCGATATTGGGTCGAGCGCGCTTGTAGGCTCGTCCATAAGCAGCACTTTGGGCTTGACGGCAAGAGCGCGCGCTATGCAAAGCCGTTGCTGTTGACCGCCCGAAAGTCCGAGCGCGGATTTATCTAGACGGTCTTTGAGTTCGTCCCACATAGACGCGTCTTTGAGGGATTGTTCCACAATCTCGTCGAGTTGCGCCTTTTTGTGAACGCCTATCGTTCTCGGTCCGTACGCCACGTTGTCGTACACGCTCATCGGAAACGGATTGGGCTTTTGAAACACCATACCCACGTTTCGGCGTAGTTCGTTCACGTCGATTTTGCCATAAATATCCACGTCGCCCACGAGGAATTTGCCATCGATTCTGCAACCGCCCACAAGGTCGTTCATACGATTGAAACATTTGAGAAAAGTCGATTTTCCGCACCCCGACGGACCGATAAACGCCGTGACCTGTCTTTCGGGGATTTCTATATTAACGTTTTTGAGCGCTTGAAAATCGCCGTACCATAACTTTGCGTTTTCAACGGAAATATTCTGTCCGAATTCAAGCGTTTTTTGCTGTTTTTTTGCCATTTATTTTACCTCTTATTTTTGAGAATAAGCCTTGATTCGTATTCGTCGTACCGCCGAGTTTTCTCGAAAGTTTGCCGCCTATTAGCTCTGCAAGCAAGTTGAGCGCAAGCACTATGACGATAAGCACGACCGCCGTTGCGTACGCCTCATTCATATACCACCCTTCGCCCGACAATTGATAGAGCGCGACCGCAAGAGTTGCGCCGCTGTCCGTCACGCCTTTGGGGATTCCGCCAATGACCGAGCCCATCGTGTAAAGGAAGGGTGCAGACTCGCTAATAACTCTGCCCATCGTCAGAATGACCGCCGAAATTATGCCCGGCATTGCCGACGGAAGCACGACTTTGAATATGGTGCGAAGTTTGCCCGCGCCCATTGCGAAACTTCCCTCTCGAAGCATATCGGGCACGGATTTCAAACTTTCTTCCGTCGAGCATACGATAGTCGGCAAAAGCATTATGCTCACCGTGCATACGCCCGCAATTATACTGCTCGTTCCCGTGAACCATTGCTTGAAAGTTATCATGCCGAAAAGCCCGTAAACGATGGACGGAACGCCCGAAAGTACGTTTATCGCCGTGCGGATTATCTTGATGAAAAAGTTGCGTTTTTTGGTGTATTCGTTGAGAAAAATTGCCGTCATTATGCCTATCGGGACGGAAATCAAAAGACTCAAAACCACCGTATAAAGCGTCGTGACGATTGCAGGAAGTATGGTGACTTTTCCGCCGAATTCATACTTGCCGTAGATAAGTTCGGGGTTCCGCACAAGTTCGGGAAAGCCTTTGACAAAGATAAATCCGATGACGAGAACAAGCACCGCCGCAGCTATAATTCCTGCGCCGATTGCAAAAACTTTTGCTATGTCGGCGGAATGAATTTTGTGCATAAACGAACCGTATCCGTATTTTATCCGTTTGAAAAGTGCGGTTAAACGATTGCTTTTGCAATTTTCACGTCGCGCTATCTTTTTTGACATAACGCTTTTCACCACTCGCTTTGACACCAGATTGAACACGAGGTTTACGACGAGAATAAACACCAAAAGCACTGCGCCCGTGGCAATCAACGCGCCCTCTTGCAACTCCCCCGCATATCCCATTTCGAGAACGATGTTTGCCGTAAGCACGCGGAAGGACGAAAAC
>JBNMJA010000089.1:0-4821 GCA_050873585.1 Bacillota bacterium
GTTTATGACATTGCATACAACTACGTAGGCAGAGATAACCGCGGTGAGAGTAACGCTAAATTCTTTTCATATTTCCCCAAAAGGATCTGTGATACCATTCTAAACGATATGGATTATAGCGACGAACTCAAAGAAGAGGCTCGCAATTTCTTACTATGCAATTTCCCGAATACGCCTATTTATTATCTGTTTTATACGGGGTACGAAACCGAGGACGGCAGTGTTCCGTATGCCAAAGATTTTAATTTATCGAGCGAGAGGCTTTTGAATTACATTTACGGTTATACACGCAGTTTCAACAACGGCACGCTCGATATCAAAGACGGCATATCAAAAGACTTATTCCTTTATACACCCGAATACGAAAATGCCGGATACGGACAGTATACGGACATTGATATTACGGCAGACGAAAAGTATACACTTGAAAATCTA
The DNA here is from genome assembly GCA_050873585.1 of Bacillota bacterium. Taxonomy (GTDB): domain Bacteria; phylum Bacillota; class Clostridia; order Christensenellales; family CAG-917; genus CAG-475. Next base: position 436 of record JBNMJA010000089.1, read on the forward strand.
TCTCGAGAACAACACTGGTATGACTTTTTGGATGCATTCGGATTATCGGCAGAGTATCAGTCTGATGCGTATCGAAACATTCAGGCGATCTTGCCGATCGATAAATCTGACGTGTCACTTTCAAAGTCGGAATTCTGCCAAAAGTATTTAGTTTTCGAGGCTGATTACGACGACATTATCAAATCCGTTAATAAGGACGATGAAACGACATATCTTTTCAGATTTGCTCAAAGTTCGTACGAAACGCTCGGACTGAAATCTCAAGTCGGAAATGGGTATACCTTTGACGCTGAGTACAATTATTGCTCGCGAGAAGATGCGTATCTCGATATGAATCTTGCATCGATCACTTGTCGCAAAAACGACGAGTATCACACTTTTGCAGTTGCATCGAATCCTATAGACGCAGTGGCAGATATAGATCCACCGCCGGAAGATTTCGATAACACGGGTTGGTGGAAAGATCAGGCAGAGAAAGTGAAATCCACGTTTGAAGATCTAATCGAGAAAATCAAATCATTTTTCGATAAGCAAAAAAGAGATCTCACCATCGCACTCATCGTCATCGTGTGTCTGACATTGCTTGTGGCGATCTTAATCATCGCATTCAAACTCACAGCGCATCGTCCTCGAGCACAAGCACCGCCGATGCCGTCGCGGCAAAAATCAAGAAAACAAAACAAAAAATAAATCTGCGACAAACGCAGGAAGGAGTTAAGTATGGCAACAAAACAAGAATATCAAAGCCGCAATAAAGTTCTCAGCGGAATAGTCGCGGCACTGCTCGTGCTTGTTATCAGTGCATCAGTCATTTTGGGTGTCGGTTTCGGCGTCTACGGCAAGAACGTCGATGACTGGTTTAAGCCCAAACAAGATAACAATCCTGAGCAATCCGAGCAACCGGAGCAGCCTTCTGAAGATGAGAAAATTGAATCTGAGGCAAGAATAATGCTCTATTCCGGCGCAGCAGTTCAAGCCGCCGACGGCACAGTCAGTCAAACGTTGACCGCTATCATTACCCCAGATGATGCTCCCAACAAAGCAGTTGACTGGGCAATTAAATGGTCTGATGATGCTCCTCTTAAGGATAAGAATATCAGCGAATATATAACCGTAACTCCAACTTCAGACGGTGCTCTTACGGCGACAGTAACCGCACGCAAGTCATTTAGAGGAAGTACGGCTGTTATTACCGTCACCACTCGCGAAGGACAATATACGGCATCTACGGCAGTTACATATGACGGTATCCCTTCATCGCTGTCGTTGAATACTACAGGATTGTCCAAAAAATCGGGAGTAAATAATTTCCAGTACATTGTTTCAGTAAACGGCACAAGTTCTATTGCGGTATCGCTCTCTAACGTATTTGGAGATGTCGGCGAAGATTTTTATAAAAACATCACAATCACCGAAGTTAAAGGCGTTGGAGAAATTACCGTTCAAGATTATAGGTCAGTTACAGGCAGTAGTTCATGGATTGGCAATGAATCAACGGTTACATTGGATAGCATTAAAGATAGCATTTTTTCAGCGGAATATGATGCAAATTCAAAGTCTTTGAAAATTACTCCGAAAAAAACGGTCGAAAGTTATTACAAAAGCGTCACGGGTGGACCCTCGGGTGCTGTTACTTATGGAAAATTCAAATCTTACAAAGCAAACTCGGCTGGCGCACAAGGAGTTACTCCGTATTTCAAAATAATCGTTCGATATGGAGATACCACTAATGGAGATGTTGCTGCTGAATTTATGTTTTCAATCGTTTCAACGGTTAATAGCGTAGATCTGTCTGAAAGAGTTATCACATTCTAATTTAGATAGATAAAGCAACTCATAATTTCCCTCTTGAGGTGCGCGCACGTCTGAGTGCGTGCGCGTGCCTCTCATCTTACTCTAAGGAGCAAAAAAAATGGATGCAACCATAATGGTTATCTTGCGCGAGATCCAACTTGAATGTCATCGACAGATCGGCATCGAGCGGCGCGGTGGTCGCGCAATAAAAGAAGAAGAGGTCGAGCCATATCCCGAACGCTGCGATTTTGACGGCGCAGTTCTGCCGCATCAGACACTCGCTCAACTTGTCGAATCAACCGAATCGGAAGATCCGCAAATGACGGTAGACGAAGCGATCAGCAACGCCGAAAAAGCAACTGCAGCGGAAGAAGAAACCGTGCTCGAGCACAGTCCTCGAAGCAAGTTCGGAGCGTGGTTCGAGGCTATCAGAAGTTGGCACTACGACCGGAAAGAAAAAGAATATAAATACGAGTGCGCTAAGCAGCGCGCAGAAGATAGAACATACGGATTCGAGTATATCTCGGATTTCATAGACGAATATATCGCACGTCTTGAAAAAGACGAATCGAGCAACAGCACAAACGGACAGGTGTTTTGATGAGTACGATCGTTATCTTTATCTCGAGCGCAAGTGTTTTTGTTGTGACGGTAGTAACCGGGCTTGCAATAATGTACAAGCACTTTCATCGCGATACGCTTGAGCGCACCAACACGGTGACGGACGAGTTCATTGACAAGCCTATCCCGCCGGGCGTGTATATCATCGTCGGACCTCAGGGCGTTGGCAAAACGTCGTTCCTGAATGCGCTCATCTCGATTGACTCTAAGTATCACGGCGCGCAGCGGCTGCAAATGGCTAAAGCGGAAATCGACAAACTGAACGAAATCGGCTACAAACTCACATTGCCGCCGTGTCCGTATCGAACGCGCTCGAAACTGTTCCTACCGAACGGCAAGCCGACGTATCACACTGATATATCGCAATTCGGGCTGCCCGGGCGTCGTGCGGAAGTGCAATACTTTCCGCCGTTCACGGTCATCGGATGCGACGAGATAGACTCGTTTATGGACTGCCGCGAGTGGAACAAGAACGGATCTATGAAAGCAGACATTATAGACGGATTCAAGTATATCAGACATCACGATCTTGTATTTCTCGGCGACGTGCAGAATTTCAGCAAGGTTGACGCCGCCGTTCGCAAACTCACGACAGATGTCATCTACATACTCGGCAAAAAGGACGTATACGGTAAAAAACATCGTTTCAGCCGCAAAAAGACCTTGCTACGCACCGAGTGGGAGTTTATCTGGGTGAAACATCAGCAAGCAGAAAACGCCGCCTCTTTGGGCGAAATGGGTATCGAGGTCCACGAGAAGAATGCACGGAAATGCAAACTCATATATGACGGCAATATCTATTCTCAATATAACTCGCAAAGCGGCAAGCCGTATTGGTATCGAGGCATAAAGCAATTCACGGTAGAGAAGCATCCGGAAAACGTGCTAAGCCCGGAAGGCGTAGACAAATACTGCCGTCAGAACGCACTCAACTATGACGATACGGCACAAGAAAAGCAATGAAACGACGTTCGGTCTGAGTCGGGATGAATCCCACGACACGAGCGGCAGCGTATCCGTTTTATAGCATACAACGGCAAGCAATCAAGCCGAAAAAGATGCGGCAGCAGTTTTTCGGCTTGTGTGATAGGCGGTTCGGAAAAGAAAAACAAAATCCGAATCGCCGCATAGATAGGGAAATTTATTTCCCTGTCAGAGAGGCGGGGAAACTTGTTTCACCGCCGTGAAATGGGATTGAAAAATGGCAGATTCGAGTTATTTCCAAACGTTGACCGCGCCGTTCAGAGCGGCGGACGTCGGCAAATACGTGACTTTCGCCTCGGACGGCGTTGCATTCAGTTACAACTCGCCCGGGATTGCGTTCCATTTTGCCCAAACGTCGAAAAATCGATACACGATCCGCGCGATATATCTCGGCAAGTTCGAGGAGTATCCATATCAGAGCCAGCGCGATGCGATCGGCTTTGCCATTAAGTTGCTTGATCTCGATCGCGCCGGAGTGTTTAGAGCCCGTAAATCGCGCTGAGAGCAAAAAGCGAGATTCACCGTGCGGAATAATCCGCCGAAAAACATACGAAAAATTGCATAAAAATGCAACAAATATTCAAGGAGTACACTATGTCAAAAAGGAAAAACATATCAGAAAAAACACCGAACGGCAGAATAATTCGCACGAGAGATAAAGACTTGCAAGGCGGAAACGATTACGAAAAAGAAGGCTCAAAAGGTTTGTATCGAGGTGCCGTTGTGGTCGATAGCAATTCTGATGACGAACTTGCCATTGTAAAACTGACGACATCATCAAAAGGGATTCCGTTGCCGGAATATCGAAACGGTAAGTCGAAATATCGCAAATACATATTGACGCTTGACAAAAACAACAATCCGATAAAAATCACCCCGGCGGAAAACAAAGGCACGAGCAAACCTCGATTTGAAGCAGACAAACCGAAAAACGATAGGTAGAGTTTTATCTCGCGCGCAAGCAACGGTTTATGAATACTTTATCAA
>JBNMJA010000090.1:0-4727 GCA_050873585.1 Bacillota bacterium
ACCTATATCCGTACCGACAGCGTGCGTATTTCTCCCGACTTTGCGAAAATAGCGTTGTCCTATATCGCAAAAAACTACGGCAGCGAATACGCTCCCAAAGTGCAGAATATCTACAAAACAAGCGATAACGCTCAAGACGCGCACGAAGCAATCCGTCCTATCGACCTCAACCGTACTCCCAAGTCGCTCGAAGGAAAGATGGACAGAGACGCTTTCAGACTCTACAAACTCGTGTACGAACGCTTTATGGCGTCACAGATGACTCCTGCGCAGTACAATACGATGAGAGTGCATATCCTCGGCGAAAACGGCACGGAAAAACTCGGATTCGTCGTCAAGGGCAAGAGCGTGAAATTTAAGGGCTTCACAGCAGTGTACTCGGCTACCGTCGAGGAAAACGACGAGGATAAAGAACTCGATACGATGCCCGACCTCAACGAAGGCGAACACCTCAATCTCGACGACGTGGGGTGCGAACAAAAGTTCACGAAACCGCCTGCGAGATACAACGACGCTACGCTCGTCAAGGCTCTCGAAGAAAACGGTATCGGTCGTCCGAGCACTTATGCAAGCATTATTTCGGTCATAGCAAAGCGCGAATACACCGAAAAACAACAAAAAGCAATCGCGCCAACTCAACTCGGCGAGGCGGTTTGCGAATATATGGAGAAGAATTTCCCCGATATAATGAACCTCAACTTTACCGCTCGACTCGAGGGCGCTCTCGATAAAGTCGCAGACGGTAAACAGCAGTGGCAGGAACTCATCGGTGCGTTCTATCCTCGCCTTATGAAGTTCGTAGAACGCGCGGCAAAACAGGGCGGCGGCAACTATCTTCCCGACGAAGAAAGCGACGTCGTGTGCGATAAGTGCGGCGCAAAAATGGTCGTACGCCACGGCAAATACGGTCCGTTCCTCGCTTGCCCGAACTATCCCAAGTGCAAGAATATCAAACGTATCGTCGAAGTGGTAGGCAAGTGCCCCAAATGCGGCGGCGACGTCAGTAAACGCACCTCAAAGACGGGAAAAACCTTCTACGGATGCACCAATTATCCCAAATGCGACTTCATCAGTTGGGACGTGCCTGCTCCGTATTTCTGTCCCGATTGCGGCTCTACTATGAAGGTCGTAAAGCGTGACGAGAAGACGTATTACGTGTGCACGAATCACGGGTGCAAGCATAGAGAACTCGTCAAAGACGAGTGACTCGCGCCGCTATTGAGCGAATAACTGCGTCAGCGATATTTGTTCGTCAACTCATTTACGCTTTAGTAAATTAGGGTTGCCGCCCAAACACCGCTTCCTTGTTCTTCATCTCAATATCAACGCGAGGCGGGGTAAGTGCAGAGAAAACTTGCTCGCGCCGCTATTGAGCGAATAACTGCGTCAGCAAACGAAAAAAACAAAATACTAAAAAGACATTACAAAACGCTACTAAACAGACGAAATATGAGCAAACGAATCGTAAAAATTATCGGTGGGGGGCTTGCAGGGTGCGAGTGTGCGTTGCAACTCCTCAAAAGAGGTTTCGCCGTCAGAATGTACGAGATGCGTCCCGTCAAAAATACGGGCGCGCATAAGGGCGATTCTCTTGCCGAGCTCGTTTGCTCCAACTCGCTCAAATCCTGCGAGCCGTGCACGGCTTCGGGACTTCTGAAAGAGGAACTCGACGCTTTGGGTTGCGAACTTCTGCCTCTTGCAAGAGAGTGCGCCGTGCCTAGCGGAAGCGCGCTTGCGGTGGATAGAGACGCGTTCTCGAAAGCCGTCGAGAAAAAACTGAACTCGTATCCCGATTTTACGCTCGTAAGAGAGGAGGTCGTATCGCTCGATGAGGATATCCCGACGATCGTTGCAAGCGGTCCGCTCACGAGCGACGCTCTTGCCGACGAGGTGGGAAAACTTACGGGCAAAGACAGGCTGTTTTTCTACGACGCTATCGCGCCTATCGTGGAATTCGACAGCATAGATATGCAAAAAGCGTACTTTGGCGGAAGATACGGCAAGGGCGGAGAGGACTATCTCAATCTGCCTATGCAAAAGGACGAGTACGAGAGGTTCTATAACGAACTCGTGAGGGCAAAGACCGTCGTGCTTCACGACTTTGAAAAAAGCGAACTCTTCGACGGGTGTATGCCTATCGAGGAAATGGCTAAACGCGGCAGCGATACTATCCGATTCGGTCCGCTCAAGCCTATCGGGCTTCGTAATCCCGTTACGGGCGAAAAAGCCTACGCGGTCGTGCAACTTCGCAAGGAAAACGTCGCGGGGGATTGCTATAACCTCGTGGGATTCCAGACGAATCTCACCTACGGAGAGCAAAAGAGGGTATTCAGCCTCATTCCCGCTCTCGAACACGCAGAGTTCGTAAGATACGGCGTTATGCACAGAAATACCTATATAAACGCCCCTGGCGTGCTTGAAAAAACGTTCAGAGTGAAGGGCGAAAAAACGCTGTACATCGCTGGACAACTCTCGGGCGTAGAAGGCTACGTCGAGAGCATAATGAGCGGTCTTATCGCATCGCAGGCTCTTGCAAGCGAACTTGACGGGAAGCAGTATAACGTTCCCTCCGACGTCACGATAATCGGGTCGCTGTGCGAATACGTGGCTACTAGAGCAATCGATTTCAAGCCTATGAACGCAAACTTCGGAATCTTGCCGCCTATCGATGGAATAAGAGATAAGGCAAAGAGAAAACAAGCGTATCACGACAGGTCGATGGAAGCGATCGAATTAATAATTAATAATTAATAATTGCGGGTGGGGCGTTGCCCCACACCCCGAATCACTGCACAAAGTGCAACGTGCAATATAAACTTAACTATCCATAACGGAGGTATAAAACTATGGTTGAATTTCGCGGAACAACTATTTGCGCCGTCAGACGCAACGGTCAAACTGCCGTTGCAGGCGACGGACAAGTTACTATGGGCGAAAACGTCATTATGAAAGGCAACGCAGTCAAAGTCAAACGCATCTACAACGATAAAGTCGTGGTGGGGTTTGCAGGTTCTGTCGCCGACGCTTTTGCACTCAGCGAGAAGTTTGAAGCTATGCTTCAAAAATATAGCGGAAATCTTATGCGCGCGGCTGTGGAACTTGCAGAATTGTGGCGCAACGACAAGGGAGGCAGACGTCTTGAAGCGTTGCTCATCGCCGCCGACTCTACGAGCATTTACGTCATTTCGGGAACGGGCGAGGTTATCGAACCCGAAAACGGAATCGTGGCTATCGGAAGCGGCGGAAACTACGCTTTGGCTGCCGCTCGGGCTCTTGCGGACGCAACCGATCTGAGCGCAAAAGATATAGCGTACAAGGCACTCAAAATCGCAAGCGAGATTTGCGTGTACACAAACGACCACATTACGGTCGAAACGGTCTGAGGAGGCAGTTATGGATTCAAACGTATTGACCCCGAAACAAATCGTTGCCGAACTTGACAGATATATCATCGGTCAGCACGACGCAAAAGTTGCGGTTGCAATCGCACTTCGCAACAGATACAGAAGAAGCAAACTCTCCGAGGAAATGAGAGAGGAAATCACCCCGAAGAACATCATTATGAAAGGTCCGACGGGCGTCGGTAAGACGGAAATCGCAAGGCGTCTTGCAAAAGTCGTGAAAGCGCCTTTCGTCAAGGTGGAAGCGACCAAGTTTACCGAAGTCGGCTACGTAGGAAGAGACGTTGAAAGCATCATCCGCGACCTCGTGGAAGTGTCTATCCGCCTCGTCAAAGACGAGAAGTTCAAAGAGGTTATGCCAAGAGCAACGGAAATTGCAGAGAATAAACTGTGCGATATCCTTTTGCCAGTGCGTAAAAACGCCGCAGGCGCAACCGATAAGAGCGACGCTCAACTCAAAGAAGAACTCTTGCAGGAAATCCGCGCAGGGCATCTTGACGGAATCACCATCGAGATGGAGATAAGACAACAACCAAAACCCATTCAACTTCAACCCGGCAACGCTCCCGGCAACGAAATCGACCTCGGAAGCATCTTTGGCGGTATGATGGGCAAAATGCCCGTCAAAAAGAGAAAACTCACCGTCAAACAGGCTATGGATTTCATCGTGAATCAGGAAGCGGAAAAGATGGTGGATCAGGACGCTATCACTCAAGAAGCGTTGCAAAGAGCGGAGCAGGACGGCGTTGTGTTCCTTGACGAAATCGACAAAATCGCCGCAAACGACCAAGGGGGGCAGGGCGGTCACGACGTATCGCGCGAGGGCGTGCAAAGAGATATCCTTCCCATCGTCGAAGGAAGCACCGTGCAAACCAAATACGGTTCTATCCGCACGGATTTCATTCTGTTTATCGCCGCGGGCGCGTTCCATATCTCGAGAATGGAAGATCTGATCCCCGAACTTCAGGGCAGATTCCCCATTAGAGTGGAACTCGACAACCTCACCAAAGAGGATTTCGTCAAGATTCTCACCGAACCCGACAACGCAGTGCTCAAGCAGTATAAAGAGTTGCTCGGCGTGGACGGCGTATCTCTCAACTTCACGGACGAGGCAATCGACGAGATCGCAAGAGTCGCGTTTGAAGAAAACGAGAACAGCGAAAACCTCGGCGCTCGCCGTTTGCACGCAGTGCTCGAAGCACTCCTCAAAGACGTGCTTTACGAAGCGGACGACAACGTTACTACGGAAATCAACCTCGACAAAGAGTACGTCGAAAAGCACCTGAGCACGACGCTGAAAGAGAGAAACTTGAGGAGATTCATTAT
>JBNMJA010000091.1:0-4704 GCA_050873585.1 Bacillota bacterium
AGGTCGTCGGCAAGTTGGAAGGCAACGCCGATATTCAAAGCGTATTCGTCGATTTTTTCTATCTGCTCGAAATCGGCGTCCGCACATATTGCGCCTGCACAGAATGCACCCACGATCAACGCGGCGGTTTTTTGAGAATACATATCGAGAAAATCGTCCGCACTTTCGCAGCCGTGCAAATCGTTTGCTTGGCCGAGCACCATACGTTTTGCGGCAAGCGTTATCTCCTGCGCCGCTCTTGCAAAATGCGCGCCGAACACTCTCGCGCCGTCGAGCAATACGCATGCGGCAAGCGTGAGAAGTTGATCGCCTATAAGTATTCCGTTGGCGTGACCGAATTTTTTGTGAACGGAAAGTTTGCCTCTGCGATAATCGTCGTTGTCCATTGCGGGCAAATCGTCGTGCACGAGCGAATAGTTGTGAATAAGCTCGACTGCAACGGCAAGACAAACTACCTCGTCAACGTCTGCGTCTTTTCCCGTCGAGCGCGCGCCGTAGTACACGCAAAGCGGACGCACTCGTTTCCCGCCGTCGAGCGTTGCGTAACGCATCCCCTCGTCGATTACGGAATTGCCTTCACCTATCGCGTTTTTGAGCGACTGCTCGACCATAAATAAAAATTCGTTTTTGTCGATAGTTGAGATTTTCATAATCAGTCGAGTTTCAAATCTTCCGTAAGATTGTTGATGTCGTCCACGAGCAAAGAGAGTTTGCCTTTTTCCGATTTAAGGTCGGCAATGCAGATTTTGCTCAGTTCGATTCCTTTTTCAAAAGCCTTGACCGCCTCGTCGAGCGGAATATCGCCTTCGAGTTTTTTTACGATTGCTTCGAGTTCTGCAAGCGCTTCTTCAAATTTTTTGATTTCTGCCATTATTCGTTCTCCTGAAAGATTTCTATTTTGCTCACCTGCGCTTCGATTGCGCCGTCCGAGCCCGTCGCGGTGACGGTGTCTCCGATTTTCAAATTTGCCACTTTGTTTATCGTCTTGCCTTGCGCCTGAATTCTGAAATATCCTCTGCGCAAAGTTTTGAGCGGCGAGAGATTGTCGAGCGAAGCAGTGGCTTTGTCCGCTCTTGCGTTTGCGATTTCAAACTTTCTCTCTATCTGCGATTTTGCTCTTTGCATAAGGGTTTCGATTCTATGCCCCCTTTGCATATAAAACTCCGAAGCAAGACGGCGCAATTTGTTGCAACCAAGTTGCACGCTCGTGCCTTTTTTGTCGTAGACTCTGGTCGCGTTGAGAGTCAGTCTGCGCATATTCTGTTTGAGCTCGTCCGCAAGCGCATAATAATCGTACGCCACCAACTCTCCCGCGGCGGTCGGAGTTGCGGCTCGTTTGTCCGCAACGAAATCGCAGAGCGAAAAGTCCGTTTCGTGTCCGACGGCGGATACGACGGGAGTTTTCATTTTGTACACCGCCCTCACGAGGGTTTCGTCGTAAAACGGAGCGAGGTCCTCGAGCGAGCCTCCACCTCTTGCAATGACGATGACGTCGTAGCCGAGATTATCGACTCTTTCAAGCACCTTTGCAATTTCTTTGCCTGCGCCCTCACCCTGCACTCTGACGTCTTTGACGACGATATCGATGACGGGGTTTTTGCGTCTTACGGTCGTAACTATATCACGGATAACCGCACCCGTCTTGGACGTGACGACCAGAACGTCTTTTGCAAATTGCGGAATCGGTTTTTTGTGCGCTTCGTCAAACAATCCCTCTTCGGCGAGTTTTGCTTTGAGCCTTTCAAACTCCAAAAACAACATACCCTGTCCGACGGGTGTGATCGAACTTGCCTGCAAGGAAAGTCGTCCGCCCTTGAGATAGTAATCGAGCGAGCCTTTCACTATGACGCTTTCTCCGTCTTTGGGAACGTAAGTCTTTTGCGCGTAGAAGCACACGCAAGAGAGTTGCGAGGATTTATCCTTCAGCGTGAAGTAAGCGTGAGGTCCCGAAAACTTATATCCCGAAATCTCGCCGAAAACCTCCAGCCCTTTGAATATCGGGGCGTCAATGCAGGCTTTTATCGTGGCGTTCACTTCGCTAACGGATATCGTATTTTCAGAAAATGGGGTTTTATCTGACACAATCGACACTTTATACACCTTTTTTGCAGTAAAACACCGATTTTACGGCATTTTTGCTTCGTTTTTCCGTCAAAAAATCCCGAAATATCAAACATTTGCACGCAAATTCCGCATCATTTGAAAATTTCGGGATAATTCTCTTTATTAGTCAATATCTTTCACTATCTTTGCAAGCACGCCGTTGACGAATGCACCGGATTTGTCCGTGCCGTACTTCTTTGACAGTTCCACGGCTTCGTTGATTACGACGGCGTTGGGAGCAGTGTGCTCGACAAGTTCGTACGTCGCAACGAGCAACACCGCATAATCGGGACGATAGACTCTTTCAAGTTTGTACCCCTCAAGATGTGCCTCAATGATACCCTTGAGTTTTTCGTCGTTGGTCACCACTCCGAGATAGGTTGAATTGATATACTGTCTGTCGTCTTCGGTGAGATCGCTGTCAAGGAGCATAAGCTCCAAAGTCGACTCGTTCACCGATCCGTAGAAGGTGTACTCAAACACCAATTTGAACACGTTTTCTCTTGCTACTCTTCTCATATTATTGCACCACGTTTACGTTGACAACCTGAACGTTTATCGACTGAACCTTAAACTTGGTTGCGCTCTCGATTTGATTTTTTACTTTTTCTTGCAAGGTTGCCACGGTCGAAGGAACGCTGTATCCCAAATCGATGCTCACGAAGAAGTCTGCCGTGACTTTTTCGTTGGGCAAAACGTATACGGACACCGCACCGCGATTGCGCTTCGAGTTGAGAAGATGTATTCCCTCAACGTCCTGCGCCGCCTCGGTTGCCAGCGAAACCAACACTCCGTTCAATACCGATGATTTTTCTTTTGCCATAGTTTGACCTCAGTGTCAATTATTATATCACAAGCAAGAAATTATATCAACCGTCCGCAAAATTATTTTTCGATAGCGTGCAATCTTACGAATATAGTTATAAAACGCTAACGCAATTTAGCAAGCGTTAATCGCAGAATATCAAAAAAAAGTTTTCGTTTGTGTGCGAGCGCCGCTCGACGGCGATAATAGATTGTTAATTATAAAATCGCGCCGCAAAATAATTTTTGCGGCGCTGTTCTCCTCCCTACGTCAGTTGAAAGGAATAACTTTAACATCCGTCGGCTTGAACGTCGTTTCAGTCACGACGACGGAAAGTATCTGATTTGCTTGCTCCTCGGTCAATTCACTCTGCCCCACGACGATGCTTATGCCCTTGTCGCCGATTGTGACGATTGCGTCCTCGAAGCCTCTGCCCTTGATGAGAGTTTCAAGCGCAAGTTCTTTTTCCATTCTATTTACGAGTTGCATTTTTTGTTCTTGCGCACTTGCTTTGGCACTATCCGTGCTTTCTTCCGAATTCATAATTGCGTCAAGATACAAAAACTCCGATTCTCTCGTTGCGTCACGGTCGCTTCTTGCCGCCGCGAAGAACGTTTGAGTTACGGTGTCTTTTCCGCCCGTCGTGTCAGTGGACGTTTTGTTGAGTTTGTCGCTCAACACAAAGTTGAGTACGCCCGTGGCAACGAGCAAGGCAACCATAACCGACAACACGATTATCTTTTTGGTCTTGGGTTTCATTTTCATATATTCCTCCTATAGGTTCAGTTTTTACGACTCAAAATGCTAACTACGTCCGAGTCCACCCCGAGCGCGCTGGACGCCGCCTGTAGCAACCGAAGTCTTACGAGCGGATTGCTTGCGCCGTCCGCAATGACGAGCACTCCCACGATTTCACCCGACGACTTGCTTATCATCGTTTCCACCTCGCCCGCCCCGTCAATCGATGACAGTATGCTTGCGAGCCTGAGTTCATCTTCGTTCTGAAAAGTTTTTTCAGTCTGTTTGCTCGTGGCTACGCTAGAGTATATGATGAGCGAGATTGCAATTATGAATATCAAAGCAATAATCTTTATATTTTTTATTCCTTTGATTTTCTCCCATGTCCTTAGCACGTCGCTTTTGACTTTTTCAATCCCCTCGCTCATATCAAAATATATATGCCCCACAGCCGAGAATATGAATGATAATCGTAAAATAATCTCTTGCAGTAGCATCGCTACACCACAGCAAAGCGAAATATTCCGCTTGCGCGCAAATGTACAAAATAATGTCCCTATATTCTCGATAATAGAGCACAAACCTAGCGTGGCTCTCAAAAAACAGCGTGCCAACGGCACGCCACCAAGCAAGCCATCGCACGGAACTGCGGTATGAGTTTTGTCCATCTTATTTTGAGAGTGAAGATGGCTTGTACGGAGAGAAGCAAAAATCAAGCAATTTTCCATATAAACCTGCACGCCGAAAGGCGCGCTACCAAGCAAGCGATATAGCGAAATTGCGGTTTGAGTTTTTATCCCTGCTCGAACTGAGAGCGTGTATCGGTTGCGCGGAGTAGAGCAAAAACCTAGCGTGGCTCTCAAAAAACAGCGTGCCAACAGCACGCCACCAAGCAAGCCATCGCACGGAACTGCGATATGAGTTTTTGTCCATCTTATTTTGAGAGTGAAGATGGCTTGTACGGAGAGAAGCAAAAATCAAGCAATGCTCTCACCTATGTGCAAACTGTACATAGGTGTTGCATTGGCGCTGATTTTTGCTTTGCGCGCGCGGGGGGG
>JBNMJA010000092.1:0-4702 GCA_050873585.1 Bacillota bacterium
AGGAAGGGGGAAGTTGCATTGATAATTATTTAAAAATGATTTCCTACGTGTTAATAGCATATATACATATTCTTCTTGTATTCCTCGGCACTTCTTGATATAATGATTATATAAATCTTTTATGGGTGATATATGAAAATTATCGTTGACGCTATGGGCGGAGATCACGCTCCGTTGCAAATAGTTTCTGGAGCGGTTGACGCTCTCAATCAGGATAAAAATTTGAAAGTCGTGTTGGTCGGCGACGAAAACGCAATCAATAAGTCTCTTGCCGAGTGCAAAGAATACGACAAAAACAGGTTGGATATAATCGACGCAAAGGACGTTATCACCAACGACGATACGCCCACGACTGCTATAAGGACGAAAAAGGAAAGTTCGCTCGTCAAGGCGTTTGACGCGCTCGTTCACGACGACGAGGCAGGCGGATTCGTATCTGCAGGCTCGACGGGCGCGGTGCTTGTCGGCGCATATCTGAAAGTCGGTCGCATAAAGGGCGTGACTCGTCCTGCGCTTGCACCGGTGCTTCCCACGCTCAAGGGCAACGGAGTGGTGTTGTGCGATTGCGGCGCAAACGTTGACTGCAAGAGCGTCAATCTCGTGCATTTTGCCATTATGGCAAGCGCATACGCTGTTGCTATGCTCGGCGCGAAAAATCCGCGCGTGGGACTTCTCAACAACGGAGTCGAGGAGCATAAGGGCAACGAACTCACGAAGGAAGCCTACAAATTGCTTTCCGAAACCGAAGGTATCAATTTCGTCGGAAACTGCGAGGCAAGAGACATTCTAAGCGGAGATTTCGACGTTGTGGTGTGTGACGGATTTAACGGCAATATTGCGCTCAAGTCTGCAGAAGGCACGGCAAATACCATGCTCTCGCTCATAAAAGAGGGAGTGTACGGCGGTGGATTGAAGTCAAAACTCGGAGCGCTTATGCTCAAACCCGTTTTTGCGAACGTGAAAAAGAAAATGGACTACAACGCACACGGCGGCGCGTGCTTCCTCGGGGTGAAAAAAGTCGTGGTCAAATCGCACGGAGCATCCAAAGCAAAGTCGATTACGGCAAGCATTCTGCAAGCAAAATCCCTCGCAGAGAGCAGAATTTGCGATAGAATAGCCGACGGAATGAGTGTTCTTGCTCAAACGCCCCAAGAGGAGTAAAACCGATTGCTCGATATGGAAGAAAAAGATATAAAGAAAATCGAAAAAATCGTCGGATACACGTTTAAGGACAAAAGCCTTCTCGTGCGTGCGCTTACTCACGGTTCTGCATCCAAAAACGCACTTGAAAACTATCAGTCGTTGGAGTTTTTGGGGGATAGCATTCTTGACTTTATCGCCGCAAAACGGCTTATGGAAATAAATCCTAACGCACACGAGGGCGCATTGACGAGAATTCGTGCATCTATTGTGTCAAAAGAGCCTCTTGCCGAAGAAGTGAAAAAACTCGGACTTGAAAAGTACCTTATCGTTGGCAAAGGAGAGAATCTCGCATATATAAGTTCGCAAGCGAAAATTATGTCGGATTTGTTTGAGTCGATGATTGCCGCAATCTACCTTGACAGCAAGAGCATAGACGTTGCCGAAAAGTTTATTCTTTCAAAGCTTGCGGATTTGTTCAACGGCAAATGCAAACACTTCGGTGAAGAGGATTACAAGAGTAAACTCAACGAATTTGCATCGAGAAACGACGTTTCGGTTGTTTACGAAGAGCTCGAACGCACGGGGCCTGCTCACAATCCAACTTTTGTCGTTGAGGTGAAGATCAACACTTTTACGGCAGGCTTAGGCAAAGGCAAAACTAAGAGAGAGGCAGAGCAGAATGCCGCAAAAGTCGCTCTCGACGGAATTTTGAAAAAATAAAGAACGAAGCGATTTGTCAAAATCAAAGCATTGCATCGCTGTTTCTTGATTAAAATCAATCAAAATCAAAATTATCACAAAATGTTTCACAAAAGTTGCAAACGCATGTTTGCGACTTTTTCAATATTCTAATGCTATTAAATTAGTTTTTACTTTTCAAAATCGAAATATGTTTCACACCAGCTGTGAAACTTGTGTGAAACATAAGAAAAACCGCTTGAAAATGCCGCGCCATTATGGTATTATTTATAAGTATTAAAGTAAGGATAGGTATACGATTTTGTTAAATTTCGTCAAAATCGAAGCGAGAGGCTTTAAGTCTTTTGCGGATAAAATCGAGATTCCCTTTCAAGAGGGTGTAACGGCGATTATCGGCCCGAACGGGTGCGGTAAATCCAACGTTGCCGACGCTATTCGCTGGACTTTGGGTGAACAGAGCGCAAAATCCCTTCGCGGCAAGAACATGCAAGACGTCATTTTTGCCGGCACGGAAAAGCGTAAAAGTATGTCCTATTGCGAGGTTTCTCTCGTTTTCAACAACTCCGATCAGCATATCTTCCCGACGATGCCGTTTGAGGAAGTGGTTATCACAAGAAAACTCGACCGCAGCGGTCTGAGCGAGTACTACATAAACCACAATCGCGTTCGTATGCGCGATATCATATCGCTCTTCCACGACACGGGTATCGGCAAGGAAGGTTATTCGATCATCGGACAGGGCAGAGTCGCGGAAATCATGTCCGCAAAGCCCGGCGATCGTCGTCAGATATTCGAAGAGGCGGCAGGTATATCCAAGTTCCGTGCGCAACGCACCGAAGCCGAGAGAAAACTCGAAAAGACCGCCGTCAATCTCGAAACGGCAAATCAGGTTATCGACGAGATTCAAAAGCAGATAAATCCGCTAAAAAAACAAGCCGAAACCGCCGAAAAATACTTTGCGCTCAAGGACGACCTCAAAAAGAACGAGGTTAATCTCTACATTTACAATTACGAGAATAATCAGAGTATAAAGCAAAAAATTTACGACCGTCTTGCCGCAAGCGAAAAGGAACTCAAACTCAAAGAGATGCAACTCAACGAGTGCATAAAGAGATACGACGATTGCATCAGAGAATCCGCAGGCATCGACAGACTTTACGACCAAAGCAACAGCGAATTGATCGCACTCAAAGTCGACGCGGCAAAAATCGAAGGCGCGGCAGGCGTTTTGCAAGAGAAAATCAATCATATTCAAAGCGAAATCAAACGTTTGAACAGTGAATTGACGTCCATCGACAATCAACTCACGGTGTCGGGACAACTCATTCAAAAAGCCGAAGAAAAGAAAGAGACGGAGTTTGAAATCTACCTTCAAACGAGCAGAGAAGCGGAGGCGTTGCAACAAAAGTATGCGTCGCTTTCAAAATCGCTTGCAGGTGCTGAAACCGACCTCGAAGCGCGCAATATCGACTACGTCAAAGCAATAGAAGAACTCGGCGCACTCAAATCCAACCTTTCGGGATTCATCGCCGAAAAGGGTATCAACGACGAGAGGGCAAAGACGCTTTTGTCGCTCGTGAATCAACAAAAAGCACGCCTTGACGAGGAGCTCACCAATCTTGCCATTTACGACGGAAAAGTCAAGTCGACAAAAGAGCGTATGCGCGCGCTTATGAGCGAATACAACGAGGCTTTGTCCACCAAACTCGAGAATCAGGAAGCGATTCAAAGTTATGCGGAGGATATCGTCAGTCTTAACTCAAAACTCGGTCTTGCGCAGGGCAATCTCAACCTTTTGACTTCGATCAAGAACGAGTATTCGGGATATCAGGAAGCCGTGAAACGACTCATGCAAGACAGTAAGCACGATCCCGTTATCGGCGGAAAAATCTGGGGTGTTCTTGCAGAGGTTATAACCGTTCCGAGCGATTTCGAAGCGGCAATCGAGTACGCTTTGGGCGGCGCAATGCAAAACGTGTTGGTTGAAACCGAGCGCGACGCAAGCGACCTCATCAACTATCTGAAACAGAAAGGCTACGGACGCGTCACGTTCAGACCTCTCACTTCTTGCCGTCCTCGTCCGCTTACGGGCGAAAACAGAGGCGTTCTCACAGAGCCCGGCTGCTACGGTCTTGCAAGCGATCTTATCAAATACGATAAGAAATTCGACGGATTCGTGCAAACGCTTTTGGGCGGCACTGTGGTCGTAAACAATATCGACAATGCAATCAGAATTTTCAAAAAATACAATCAGTCGATAAAAATCGTCACATTGGACGGCGAAATCTTCTCGCGCGGCGGTGAAATCACCGGTGGTTCGAGAAGGTCGCAAACACAAGGTCTTCTCGCGCAAGAAAAGAAAATCGAACAGGCGCAGGCAAACCTCGAAAAAATCAAGAATAATATTGCGCTTATCAACAATCAGCGTGCCGAGCGCGAGCAAGAGCTCAAGGATCTTTCGGACAGAATCGAGCAACTCAACCAAGAAATAGGTGAGTTGCGCATTGAGAACGGTTTGAACGAGGACAAATCAAAACAGGCGTACGAGGTCACTCAATCCTTGCAAGAGGAAATCTCCAAAAACGCCGAGGAATACGAAATCGTCAAAGCACGTATCAAGGAACTCGAAGAAAAGATGAGTTCTATCGATGAACTCGAAAAAGTAGTCGCCGAAAAGAAGGAAGAATACACCTCGTTGCTCGAAAACTCCAAGAGCACCAGCACGGAGCAGAAGAGCGAAAGAGAAACTATGGCGGAGCAAGTGACGGAGATAAGAGTCAAACTTGCAGGTCATAAGAGTATTCTCGACGCTTGCGATCAGGATTTGTTCCGTTTCAAGCGCGAAAGAGAAGCGCTAGAG
>JBNMJA010000093.1:0-4617 GCA_050873585.1 Bacillota bacterium
CAAGAAAGACAAGGCTCGAAAACCTCAATAAACTTATTGCGGAAATAGAGGCCGAAAACGCGCGATTGGAAATCGAAAACGCAAAACGATCGCGCCAAAACGTTCTCGCCGCCGTGGAGGGATAATATGAAAATCAAAGACGTCGTCGGCGAGTGCCTCGTCAAAATGGGGCAAACCGACTTTTCGAGCGAGCAGAATCTCGACGCCCAAAAAACAGAATTAAAAAACAGATTGCTCGCTTGCATAAATATAATCTACAGAGAAATCGTGAGCGATTATCTGCCTCTCGTTCATACGGAATCGGTGACTTTTCAGGACGGAAAGATCGCTTCTTCAACGCTGTCGAAAAAAATTCTTTACCCCATAAAAATCGTGCAGGGAGACGAAAAGAAAAGCTTCTTTTGCGGAGCGCAGGACATATTTTGCGACGTGACGGGACAGGCGCAAATCACGTATGCGTATATGCCGCAAAACGAGCTGACTTTTGAGGGAGAAATCAACGATATGCGACTTACCAAATCCGCGCTTGCGGACGGCGCGCTCGGCGAATACTACTTCCAAAACAAAATGTTCGACCTGGCAAAAAGCTTCGATTCCGACTTCAGAGCGCAAATCGGATTGATGCGCTATAAAGGGAAAAACCTCGTCATGAAAGCGAGGAGGTGGCAGGCGTGAAAAGCGTGAAAACCTATAAAAAAAGGATTCGAGTCGGATTTGACGGTATCGTCAATTCGTCGGACGAATCGGTGACGGGGCTTGCGTACGCGAAATCTTGCCATAATTTCGCTTTTGAAAAAGGCGTGATAAACGGGAAAATCGGAATAGACCCCGCAAGCGGTTATTACGCCTTTCCGAGCCTCATAAGACACGAGTATCCGACTTTTGCCACGGATAAAAAAATCGAAAAAGTGTTTCAATACAGAAAACTTGCCGATTCTTTCAAACTTTCGGATGACAGACTGGTGGTCGTGCTCGAAGATACGACCGTATGGTATACGGCAATGTTTAAGCAAGACACGTGGCATCAGTTTGAACACTTCTATCTGTCGGGTAGTCCCGAAGCCGTCAACTATAACTATAAAAGCAACGACGTGCTGCTCGTGTCGTCTTGCGACGACGGGTTGTTTATCGTCAACGACCAAAAAGTCAGCTATTGTAGCGAAGCGCCGAAGTTTACCTCGATAGCAGTTCACAACGAAAGAGTGTTCGGTACGGTGAGCGACGTCAATAATCAGGTGTGGTTTTCAGACGACTTCGACCCGTCGAATTGGAAAGTGTCGCCTACCGAGGGAGGCTATATAAACTTTGCGGACGATTTGGGAAGCGCAATAAAAGTTGTGTCCTTCCTCAACTATCTGTACGTGTTCAGAGACTACGGAATTTTGCGGCTCACCGCATACGGCGATCAGAACGATTTTATCATGAAAAAGGTGTTTACGGATACGGGACGTATATATAAAGACTCGATCGTGCTATGCGGAGATAAAATTATGTTTTGTGCCGAGGACGGAGTGTACGCCTTTGACGGCTACGACGCAGTGAAAGTCGGAAAGGAATTTCCGACCGTTTCCGACAAGAGATTCGTGTGCGGCGGATACCTCGAAAACAAGTATTATCTGGGATGCAGACTCGATGAAATCGAGAGCGAAAACAACAATGCAGTGGTGGTTTTCGACACCGAAACCAAGGACGTGTCGGTGCTCTCGGGCGTGCAAGTTTCGAGTTTCTGCTCGGTCAAATCCGCAAACGGTTCAGACGTGATATGCACATTCGCCGTCGGCAATAAGTATAGGCTCGGAATGATTTCCGAAAGCGGAAAACTTTTTGGAACGACAACGGAAAAAGTGTACGAAAGTCCCGAAACTACGCTTGGCTCGCCAACCTATAAAACCGTGCGCGGGGCATCGGTTTTTTCAAAATACCCGATTACGCTCGGCGTGACGCTTGACGGAAAGGAATACGATTTTGCGGTGAGCGGCAGCGACGAGCAACGGTATATTCCCGTGGAAAAATGCGGCGTGCGGGTGAAATTTAAGATTAAATCCACCGCTCAAAACGCATACGTTGCGCCGCTTGCCGTTGATATTGACGTCGAAAGGAGGACGCTATGAACTTCAACGAAATTGCGTCATCGGTGGAAGAACTGACTATCAGAATCACTGCGCTAGAAAAGGCGTTGTCCGCGCTGAAATCTTCCGTCGAGAGTTTATCGCAAAGAGTGAGCGCACTCGAAAATCCATCAGCATAGGAGAAATATTATGTCATCATTGTGGGACGAAATTAAGGACTTGTTCAAAACGGACAAGCAACTCGAAGAAGAAAGACAAGGCAAAATCAACGACGCACTCACGAAAGAGGCGGACGTTGCAAAAAAACTCGCAGATCTCGAAAAGAAATATAACGACTCTCTTCCCAAGGACGAACCGATCGACTTCGATAAACTGTTTCCGACGGAATCGGGACTTAAAGAAATCGAATACACACCCGAGAGCGACGAGAGTATCCGAAAAAGAGCGCAAAGCGCGGTCGATAGCGAAAAAAATCAGTCTAAAACCAAAATCAACGACAGATATCTCGACGCGCTCGACGCTCTTAAAGACGATAAAAAATCCGCAAGAGAATCGCTCTCGGACAGTTATTCAAACCTTGAAAAACTTTATAGCGAACTCAAGGAAAAAGCAAATAACGACTCTATACGCAGAGGTATGGCAAGAAGCAGCATCGCAACCAATCGTATAGACGCACTCGATAAACAGCACCTTTCTTCCGCCACGGAAGCGGAAAAATCGTATATCGGCGCGGTTGCTCAAATCGATTCGGAAATCTCGAAATTGCAAAAAGATAGGGACGACGCTCTTGACCAACTCGACCTCAAATCCGCGCAAGACCTCGAAGAATCGATAGCAAAACTTAAATCGGAGAGGGACGATAAAGTCAAGGAATACGAGGAGTATAACAACGAAATTCGCAAAAAGAACGCGTCTTTCCAATCGGATAGGCAGAAGAAAATCGACGATTACGTCGCAGACCTCGAAAAGAAAAAACAAGAAAAGGAGAAAGAACAGCAAGAATACGAGAGTAAGTACGGATATAGCGGCGAAAAACTCGAAAACTATTCGGAAAGATACCGCATTGCGTACGACTTTTACAGCGCTCTCTCTCCCGACGTTGCGGTGGACGCACTTAAGGCTTCGCCGAACATGAAATACTATCTGGGCAACCTTTACGACAAGTTGCTGTCATCGTTGCAAAGCAAAAAAAACGACCAAAAATTTTATTTTTGACAAAGTACGTCAAAGAAAAAAACGAGAGCGTAACCGCTCTCGCTTTTTTCGTGTTAAAAAGCGAAAAATGAAAATAGAACCGCAAAACAGATGATTTTTTTCGTGAATTTGTCGATTTGATACGTATCGTTTCGATTGCTTTGCGCTCTGACGATTTTGCGCTTGCGTAATATTGTCGCGCACGCGCATTGCGCGCATATAATTGACACATAAAAAGCAAGGTGATAATATACATTTAATGCAGAATAAGAGATACACTTGTTTTAATTGGGGTGGTTTTTTGTTCTTTGATAAAAGTGAGGATAGCAGTTATGAGAAAAAACTTCATTTTCCTTGCAGTATTGCTCGTCTTGATATCGGCAATGGTGTTCGTTGCGTGCGACGATCCCGGCAATTCGGGGAATAATCCGTCAAATCCGACTACGGACACTTCCGCAAAACTCAAAGAGGGTATGACGATCGGCGAAGTGAAAGCAGTTCTTTACGAAGCCAAAAACGTGACTATCGAAAAGCGCGTTAACAACGTGCTTGAGTATTCTGCGAAACTGTCTGCAAGCGGATATTCTCTTTCCGATTCCGTCAAAAATACGCTCGAATCGTCGTTCGTTGAAGGGAACAAACTGTATCGGTTCTACGTCAACGGCGACGCGATCGATTTTAACGTGTACGACGTGACGGGATACGATCTGCGCTTCGGCGCGGATTGCGCAAAAATCGTCAAGGGCAATCTTGAGGATCTGTACGCGGGTATGGTTGAAAACGGTTTCCGTATCGCTAATAACGAACTTTCCGTCACGAGCGTTTCGGATAAGGGCGTTGTCAAAGTTATCGTCAAGGACGTTGACGATACGACGCTCGATATTCCGCAACAGTACAACGATTATAAGCAGTTGGCAGCGACGGACACCGTGCTTTCGTATGAGGATATCGACGAAAATTCGTGCAAACTGACAAACGTCAACGTGCCGCTTAACAGCCTCGCGGTTGAAAATAAACACGACGGAAAAGACGTCGTTGAAGTTGACTTTGAAAAGAAAGTCATTGACGTGACCATTCCTAATACCGTGAAATCCGTCAGAGGACTTGCGGACGATCCGAAAATCACTTTCGGCGGCACGAAAGCCGAGTGGAATGCAATCGATTTGGGAGCGAAATTTGAAAACGCGCCTTACGACGTCACCTGTAGCGACGGAGAAATCAAGAAGGGCGATAAAATAGAACAGACTTCGGACAAACCCAATCAGCCCAATCAGCCCGATCAACCCGACCAGCCTGATCAACCCGACCAGCCTGATCAACCCGACCAGCCTGATCAACCGGATCAACCCGATAC
>JBNMJA010000094.1:0-4606 GCA_050873585.1 Bacillota bacterium
ATATATACGAACGAGAACCGTGTTTTTCCTAAAAGTTTATAAAAATTATAACTTATAAAAATAGAATAACGATATTTTCGCGCATCGCACGAAAATATCGTTGATTCGGGTGTGGGCAGAGCCCACCCACAATTATTAATTATTAATTGTTAATTATTAATTTTCAAAGTCAAGTTTGAAAACTTAGTTTGCCTTGTTTTTCTCTATGTAATTCACAACGTCGCCGACGGTTTTGAGCGCAACGATTTCGTCGTCGTCTGCCGTAAATCCGTATTCGTCCTCAACCGCCATAATTAGCGTAACGATATCGAGACTGTCAAGTCCCAAGTCTTTGATAATATCGCTCTCGAGCGTAACTTGATTTCTGTCTTTGCCGAGTTCTTCTTGCATAATGTCTTTGATTTTTTCGAGAATCATATATACCTCCGATTGCTCTTTGTCGTTTTATTATAGCACCCTATTTCGCACAAAACAAGGTATTTAATTTTCTTTCTGCCGTTGCGGTAGGCAACAAATATTGCAGTTCAATCCATCCGCAAACGCTTGGAGTCACACAATGTGCGGATATTGTCTTGCGTGGAAAGATATCATTGAGCGTTATATCATTGCGCCGGCAATATCATTTGATTTTTCGTTTATTCTATAGCGCCCAAGTCGATTTCGTATGCGATTATATTCTGCTCGTCGGCGCATACGCAGGCGTGATATTCGTCCCACACGGGGAAATGCTCGAAGTGTGCGTCCGATGGAATCTCGCGCCGAAAAGCGGAAAGTCCTTCCCCCGTAAATTTGAGATAACTCTCTCTTTCCGTCCACTTCTCAAAGAAATCTTCGAGGTCGTCTGCGTCGATAAAGTCGAATTTTTTGTAATCGATATCTCTGATTTTTTCGATATCCACGCCTATTGGCGAGTGCGAAATGCCGAGCATCATCACTCCTCCCGAGTGCGAGAGGTTGAAATATGCCTCTTCGGTGTCGAAACGGGGCTTTTCGCCTTCATTGCGAACGATCTCGACTTCCTTTGGCAAATCCGCGCCGTATTGCGCCATTATATCTCTATAATGCCCGTAGCAGAACTTGATAAATTTGTCGCTGTCCGCCTCTCCTCTTGCGAAAAACAGAACCATTTTATTCCTCCACTCTGATGAGTGCCGACACGCCGTTCACGACGTCGAGATTCTCGATTTGGCGCAATGTGTTTTGCATATTGCTTTCATTCGTTTTTGCCGTGACAAACACGAAACAATCTTCGCCGTTTTTCATCGTCTTTTTCAAAACCGAATGTATAAATATACAGTTTTTGACAAACACGGCAGAGATTTTCGCGAGCGCGTTGGCGTGATTCCCAACTGCGAGCGCGTCGTCACGATTTTCGACTGCGATTCTAAGGTAATAAGACGTTGAAAAATCGCTCGCAAACGCCTCGTCTTGCACCTCTTCGCACATAAAATCGTACCTTCTGTGAACGTCTTTCGAGCCTGCAAAAACTATGTCGCTCACAATGGCGCTACCCGTGGGGAAAGCGCCTGCGCCACGACCGTACAACATAACGTCGTCAACGCTGTCGCCATGCATAAATAATGCATTAAACGAGCCTTTTACACTTGCGAGCGGATGGTCTTTGGGCAAAAAGCAAGGATGTACTCTCGCTTCGATTTTACCCTCGTCCGTCAATTTTGAAATCGCAAGCAATTTTATCTCGTAGCCGAGTTCTTTGCCTATTGCTATATCCTCTACGCTTATGCCGGATATACCCTCTCGATACACTTTTTCGACGGACACGCGCCTATGGTATGCCAAGGACGAAAGAATGCTGTTTTTGTAAGTTGCGTCAAAGCCTTCGACGTCTGCCGTCGGATTTGCTTCGGCATAGCCGAGTTTTTGCGCTTCTTTGAGGCAAGTGTGATAATCGACGGATTCGTCGGACATTTTTGAGAGAATGTAATTGGTGGTGCCGTTGACGATGCCTTTGAGCGATGTTATGCAATTTGCTTGCATACTCTCGGTGAGCGTACGAATGACGGGAACGCCTCCAACGCAACTTGCTTCGAAATAAAGTCCTGCCCCGCTCTTGCTTGCAACCGACTCCAACTCGTTCCAGCACTTTGAGAACATTTCCTTGTTTGCGGTGACGACGCTTTTTCCGTTTTGAAGAGCCTTCAAAAGATAACTCTTTGCAGGCTCGACTCCGCCGAAAAACTCCGCAACGATTTGCACTTCATCGTCGTTGACGATATCGTCTATATTCTGAGTGACGATCGAAAGATCGACTCCGAGATCGGCGCACCTTTGCAAATTTCTTTCGAGAACGTGCTTAACCTCGAGGTCTATCCTCTCGTTTTGTTTTATCATCTCGCGCTTGTCGCGCAGTATTTCATACGTTCCGCCACCCACGACTCCGAGTCCGAGCAACGCAACTCCGATTTTCTTCATATTTTACCTTCTTTGCAAAACGGTATTTGTATAACCGTTTTCGACGAGTTTTGCATAAATCGTACGTTTATCCGACAAAAAACAACTTTTATCGCCAAAAATCGACTATTTTAGTTCTTATTCTTGTTTCTGTCGTAGATATATTTGAGCCCTTTGAGCGCAAGCGCACGATCGGTGACGTCGATGAGTTGAGGCTCTACGTTTTCGACGAGTTGGCTCAGTCCGCCCGTCGCAACCACCTTTGCGCCCTTCATTTCGTCGAGTTCTTTGTACTTGCTCACCATATATTTGACAAGCCCCGTATAGCCGTAAACTATGCCGCTTTGCATGCAACTCTTCGTGTCCGTGCCGACGATATTTTGCGGCTTTTCAAGTTCGATTCTGGGAAGTTTCGCCGCCGTCGTAACCAACGATTCCGTTGCTGTCTTGATGCCCGGAGCAATCGCTCCGCCGATATATTCGCCGTTCTTCGTGACAAGGTTGAACGTCGTCGCAGAGCCGAAATCCACCACTATCACAGGGCCGCCGTAAAACTTGTACGCCGCTGCCGCGCCGACGATCCTGTCGGTGCCGAGTTGAGTGGGATGATCGTATCTGAGTTTTAATCCCGTATCGGTAGTGCTCGATACCACCAAAGGCGATTTGCCGATATAATAGTGGCACATATGCTCGATGGTATAGTTGAGCGCAGGCGCAACCGAGGACATAACCGCATCCTCGATATCGTTGAAATTTACCCCTCTTTGTCTGAGCAAATCGTAAAGCACCATGCCGTATTCGTCTGCGGTGCGCGACGCTTTGGTGGAAACTCTCCACGAAGCAATCAATTCGTCGCCGTCAAAGACGCCGTACTTGACGTTGGTGTTGCCTATATCCATTGTGAGAATCATACGCATCTCCTACTGCGCAACGAGCACAGATTTGTATCGTTTTAAGACTATGTCTTAAATCCTCGTTAAGTTTTGACGACTCGCTGAAGGTTTAAGCCTGTTTTTCGTCTTTTCGAGAAGTTTTCTATCTAAATCTTAAATAGTATATCAAATATAGCAATTATTTTCAACAACAAAAAAATGTGAGTGTGAAAATTCCCCTTTTGGGGCTAATTTCGAATTGTGCGAATTATTTCGATTGCGACGACAATACTATTATAGTGCCTTATATACGGATGGAAAACGGAAAAATACCGTTGGTTCGGGATACCGTTTATACGCTGAAACGCAAGAGAAACGGATTTACCCCCTAAAACCGTAAATAAGGCGATAAAACTACTAAACAGTGAGAAAAATGAGGTATATATGAATCGAAATTCAATGACAATCAAGAATTTGAACGTTGTGTACGGCATCGGTCTTATTGCCGCAGGAATTCTGTTTTGCATTTTGCGCTCGTCCTTTGTGAGCGCAATGCTGACGGTTGCGGGCGTGCTTTGCGTGATGCTGGGAATCGTGAATCTCGTGTGCAGAAAGTGGGTGCTCGGCGGCATGGAAATGGCAATCGGCATAGTGGTGATAACTTGCGGTTGGACGGTTGCGGACGTTGCGCTGTTGGTTCTCGGTATCGTGCTGTGCGCATATGCAATCTATATGTTTGCAACGCAAATCTCGATGTTTAAGCGTGCAACCGCCAAAGAAAAAGTGTTTATTCTGCTCAACCCTATCGTCACGCTTATCATCGGAATTATGTTTATCGTGGCAAAATGGTATATGGTGGACGCAGTGTTTATCGCACTCGGAGCGGTTGCCATTGCAGAAGGAATCGCACTTCTTTTCAAGAGTGACGAGAAAGCAACGTAAGAATAAAAAAACAACTCTCAAAATGCAATTTCCCCTTTCCTCACGTGTTTTCCCTATCGCCGTTCCCCCTCTGCACTACGTTTGAGGGAACCCACGACGACCGCGTAGCGGGGGACAACACTCGGCACTCACATAGATAGGGACAGTCCTCTCATTTTGCCACTGCGCTTTGTGCGCCAGGCGTGGTCATCAACACGGCGCAGTCGCTTGTACTACGCACACAAGGCTCACGCACGACGAAAACAAGCGAACAGATACAGGAGTTACAAAGATGAAAGCGTAGTTTTCGTCGTGTGGGAAGAGGAGCACAAAGAACCAAAGCGAACAACTGCAACAAGTTGCGGTTGGAGCAATGGGGCTTGTGTGCGACGAAAGTTCGG
>JBNMJA010000095.1:0-4491 GCA_050873585.1 Bacillota bacterium
ATTGAAAACGATCCTATCGTCGTTGCGATTATAGATACGGGAGTGAACTTCGATCACGAAATTTTCATGGGAAATTATGACGAAAACGGAAAGAAAATCGACTCTTCGGGAATCGGAGAGTACGACGTTTTTTATAGGGATTCGTTAGGAAACGTCGTATCGAAAAATACCGCAACCGAGTCTAAAGACGCAACCGACGATTCGTCAAATCGACACGGAACGCACGTTGCAGGTATCGTTGCGACTTTGATACACGAACTCGATCTTGAAAAATATATCAAAATTATGCCGATTAAGGCGTCGAGAGTTGAACTCGGAAATACGAGATTTGACGATGCGCACGTCAGAAGCGCAATAAATTTTGCTCTAAGCAATGGTGCAGACGTCGTGAATATGTCTATTGCCGACAACGGAGTGTCGCCCGGCAAGACATCGTCGTTTGATATGGTGAGCAAAACGGACGCAAGCAAGGCTGTGTTTGTCGCCGCGGCGGGAAACGGCAAGATTTTCGGCACTTCGTCAAAAAACAAATGGTTTTATCCGGGTGCGAGCAAAAACGTTATCGGCGTTATGAATTACACCGTTGAAAACGGGAAAAAGAAACTTGCCGCAACCTCCAATTACGGCTCTGCGTACGATATATGCGCTCCGGGTAGCGCGATTTTCAGCGCGGACGGGAAAACCGCAGACGCTTATAAATCCCTCGGCGGAACCAGTATGGCGTCGCCTATAGTCGCTTTTGCAAGCGCGCTCGCTATGCTCAAAGACAGAGCATATTGCGCCGTGTCGAAAGAGCCAATCAAATCTTGCACCGAAATTGCGGGATACGTCAAAAGTTCGTATTCCGAATCAATAACGAAAAGCGGCGTTAAAAATGCCGTATTCGATTTTAAGCAACTGCTGACGGATGAAATTCGCGTTCGTATCGTTGCGGAAGAAAACGGCGGTGGTCTGAGTCAGTATATCAACAACGTTTATCCCGTCAAACTTCGATTTGAAATTTTTCCGCACTCGTACGAAGGGAAAGGAAACGTCGTGTGGAAAATCGACGGAAAGAGTATTGAAAATCCGTCCGAAGATTCGTTTTTGCTCGAATATACGCCGAAAAACGAGATTGGAAGCGTCAATATCCATGCCGAGTGGACGTACGGAGCGGAATTTAAGGTATCGGAATGTACCGTTTCGGTCGAATACGTCGAGTACGACAGAGAAGAAACCGAACAGATCCAAATCGACGTCGCAAAGAACGGCGAAAATATAGATTTGAACGAAGCGGACGGTTCTATCGATACTGTTGCAGGAGATTTGATTGAGTTTTTTGTTGACGATTTACTGTTGCAGAACACGAAGCCGGGCACGAGCGTGCTTTGGTATGTAGACGACAAGTGCGTGGGAACGGGAAACGAGTTTTCTTGCAAGTTCGAAGCGGAAGGCGTGCACTACGTAAAAGCGAAAATAGGGGACTATTTCACGAGTGAGATCATCGTTAAGACAAAGCCCGCGGTGACCGAAAAATCACAAATCCTCGACATAGTCACGATCGTGCTTTCCTGTGCGCTCGCAATCTGCTTTGTCGGTGTCGTATCGACGATACTTATCAAAAAATCGAAAAACAGATAAACCGATAAAATTTATGCAACGAAAAAAAGACTGTTTTCAAACAGTCTTTTGATTTTTGCGATTTTCAATTGCTTACTTGTTTGCTTTGAGTGCGTCCAATGCGCGGCAGAGAGTGGATTTCTTTCTCGCAACCGTGTTCTTTTTGTAGATGCCGTCTTTGAAAGCGCAGTCAATGACGGATACGGTTTCGGGAAGGAGTTGTTCTGCAAGAGCAACGTCGCCTGCTTCGATCGCTGCGTTGTATTTCTTGATTGCGGTTTTAACGCGCGCTTTCTTTGCGGTGTTGATTTCGTTTCTCTTATCGGAAGTGATAACTCTCTTTTTTGCTGACTTAATATTTGGCATATTTTTCTCCTCGTACTTTTGTACTGATAAATATCTTTGATATATTAGCATATGTGAAACAAAGTTGCAACCGTTTTGAATGGAATTTTTGCGATTATGCACAATAATGTTATGAATACGCTCAAAAATTTCGACTTCGTGACCGATATGGCGATTGAAAGCGCTCAATCGACGGGACATCTGACAAATTGCGTCGCAAAGCCGCTTTCGTACGGGATAGTCAAACGCACGCTCAGAGTTAAAACGGTCGAGGACGCTAAAAAAACGGGCAGAGAAAGGGGAATTTACGTCACTTTCGATTGCGCGAAAGAAACACTGGAGAGTTCGTCGTCTTGCGAATATCTGACAAAACAAATTGCGTTTTGCCTTGCAGAACTCGTGGGAATCGTCAAAAAGACCTCTCCCGTGCTCGTCGTGGGGCTCGGAAACAGGCATATCGTTGCCGATTCTCTCGGGCAAAGATGCGTAGAAGGCGTCAAAGTCACAAGATATCTCGGCGCCGTAGGAAAACAGAGTATGTGCGCTTTTTCTACGGGGGTACTCGGTATGACGGGAATACAGTCCGCGGAACTCGTGTCCGGCGCAGTGACAAAAATAAAGCCGTCGTGCGTGATTCTCATCGATTCGCTCGCAACGGGCGCAGTGGCAAGACTAGGAAAGTCTTTTCAGATTTCAAGCTGCGGAATCTCGCCAGGGAGCGGTGTCGGGCAGGATAAAGAACGAATAGACAAAAGCGTTTTGTCAGTGCCGACTTTTTCTATCGGCGTTCCGCTATTACTGTCGTTGAGAACGGGAATTTATACCTTCGTTAAAGAATTTGCAGACGAGGAAAAACTCGATATAAACGAATACAATTTAAGGGCGAAACTTGCAAAAAACTCACTTTCGGATTTGATTGTCGCGCCGCGCGATATAGACTACGTCGTCGGAGTCGCTTCAAACGTTGTTTCAAAAGCGATAAATCTTGCTTTTAAGTTGTAAAAACGATATTCTAACACGTTTAAATTGATTTGTTATCAAATAAAAACGCGCAGATTTTCGGCTTGATTTTTTATAAAATGGTCTTTGATTTCAAAACGAATTATGGCGTATTTTGCAAAATCGAGAGGATTTTTCTGTATTTCTTTTCCTCGTTTCCGCCCGTAAATTCAAAATGGATTTCGCTTTGTCCGTTTTGAGGAACAACTTGTTTTTCGAGTTGCTTTATTAGGACGTCGTTTCCGTCAAAGTATCTTACGTCGCCGAGAATTTTCGATATCTCTTTTTTGCAATACGGGTAGTGTGAACAGCCGAGCACGACGTTTTTTACGCCTTTGAATTTGAATAATCGATTGGCAAGATAGGGGAGGATCGCACTCATATCGAGATTGCCGCGTTTGGAGTTTATCGAGGCTTGTACTTCGATCAGAGAGGCTAGTTCCGACGTATCTGCGACTTTTGTATAAGGGATTTTCGTGTTTTCAACGGTAAATCGGGTGGCAAGAAGCAAACAATCGTCTGTCGAAACATTGTTTTTTTCCGGAAGAACGGGAAGAAGTTTGTATACGTCTGTTTCCTTGCATACGGTCGATGCGGTGTTGCAGGCAAGCACGATAAAATCCGAGTGATTTTTCAGTTTGGCAATACCGTTTGAAACTATCGCGTCGAGTTCATTTTTGCTTTTTGAGCCAAAAGGATGTTGCGCATTGTCCGAAAGATAAAAAAAGTCGTTGCCGTGAAATTTTTCAAGAAGTATTTTGAGAGTGGTTAACCCTCCGATACCGCTGTCGTATACGCCTATGGTCGCCATACATTCTATATATGACAAAAACAAACGAGTTGACATCGATTTTTCACGTTTAAAGAAGAACGATTTAAAAAAACGATATTCTAATTAGGCGAATTTTTATTGCGTGCAAACTAGTAATGTAAAATTTAAAAAATTTTTCCGCTATCTAACGCGCCGTTTTCGTTATTATAGGTGTGATTGCTCGTTTCTGACAAAAAATGTAGTTGAAAATATATACAATTTATTATATAATTGTACTATCCACTTCAAAAGAGGTAAATTATGAAGATTTTTGATACCGACTCAATCCGCAATGTGGCTCTCATCGGCCACTCCGGCGAGGGTAAAACGTCCCTCGCAGAAGCCATGATGTTCGAAGCAAAGACTATCGACCGCTTGGGCAAAGTCGACGACGGCTCTTCGACGATGGACTATGACGACGAAGAAATCAAACGCAAAATATCCATTTCTTTGTCTTTGGGTTATGCGATTTATCGCAATACCAAAATCAATATCCTCGACGCACCCGGTTTCTTTGACTTTGAAGGCGAAATGATTGCCGCTCTCCACGCTGCAGACAGCGCGGTGGTCGTCACCAGCGCAACGGGTTCTATCACCGTCGGTACGGAAAAGGCGCTCGAACTCTGCCAAGAAAAGAAAGTTTCCGCTCTCATCTTCGTCAACGCCGTTGACAAAGACAACAGTGACTTCTTGGGCACTGCAAGAGCGATTATGGCAAAATATAAGAGCGTTATCCC
>JBNMJA010000096.1:0-4396 GCA_050873585.1 Bacillota bacterium
AATGTACGATTTTTGTTGCAAAACTATATTAAATCGTGTAACATTGAATCATCAAAATAGAATAACCGTATAGGTGAATAAAGGAGCAAATATGTTAAATTCTTTGATTCTCGCAGCAGACGGAACAACCAAAAGCAATAACGGTTGGATTATGTACGTCGTCATCGGCGTCGTGCTCGTCCTCATGATCGTTATGACCATCGTCCCTCAAAAGAAACGCCAAAAAGAGCAACAAAATATGATGAACAGCCTCTGCGTCGGTACGAAACTTATGACAGTCGGCGGCATCGTCGGCAAAATCACTCAGGTCAACGCTGACAACACTCTTATCGTCAACGTCGGCACCGAGTCCAACCCCACTTTGATCGTCATCGACAAAAAAGCAGTCGGTTACGTTCTTGAAAAAGTGAATGCTCCTCAACAAGAACCCGTGGCGGAAGAACCTAAGGCAGAGGAAACTCAACCCGCAGAAACCACGGTTGAAGAAAACGTCGAAACCGCTTGCGACAACAACTGCGAAGAATGCGCAGAAAAAGCAGACTGCGACAAAGCAGTAAACGGTGAAGTCGTGGAAGGCGAAAACAAATAAGTTTTTGAAAAGCAAAAAAAGCACGCAACGAGCGTGCTTTTTTTTATTATTGCACGAATTTGCAGATTCCGTTAATAAGAATGCTTCGAACGAGTGAGTCGCAGTCCGTACTAGTAAATTTTCCCTCAAAAGCCGTGGCTTTTGAGGGAAAATTTATGCTTTTCGGGCTTTGAGATTGACCGTTATTATTCCGCTTATCGCGCCTGCTACGGGAAGGGTGATGAGGTCTATCCAACTGAACGCTACGTCTTTGAATCCGTTTAGGGCAGAGAATATCAAAAACGTCAGCAACATATAGACGAGTCCGCTTATTGCGCCTTTGACAAGTCCGTTTTGCGGATTCTTGAAGGCTATCATCACTCCGATGAGCAACGAGAGAATTTTTATCGCGATATTGACGGGCATTATAACCTTGTTGTCCACGTTCGCAAAACGGATTACAATTGCGAAAATCAGAACCAGAGCGAGAGATATTAGGGTTGCAAACAGCACGGCTTTCAAAACGTCCGTGACGTCGGTTTTTACGTTTTTTGCTTTTTCCATATCACAAACTATGAGATTTCACGCAGTAATATGCCGAAATGCGCAAATTTTGCGACTTAAATTGTGCCAAACGCATCATATTTTCTTGACTTGACAATGTGTTATAGTTATAATATCTATGTTTTACTATATGGAGGACTAGTCCTGTGAACAAGAAGAAATCTATAGTCGTCTTGTGTATAGTGAGTGTATTCATCATTCTTATGGCTGTGTTCGCAGTGTTGCCAACGTTTCAAATCGGCGACACGGTTTATGATTACACCGGATACGCAAGGACAATCAAATTAGGTTTGGATATGTCGGGCGGTGTGTCCGCTGTCTTTAACGTCGCAAACGACGAGTACGGCGATTTCGATACCCGCGTCAACGGTACGATAAGTTCGCTTCAAAGTTTGCTTGTGTCCAAAGGATACACCGAAGCAACGGTCACCAAAGGCTCATCCGGCAGCAATACCACCATTCGCGTCGAAATCCCCGACGTTGACGATCCCGAAAAAGTGCTCGATCTTATCGGTCGTCCGGCATCGCTTTACTTCACGCTCACCGATCTCGGCAAAGAGGCAAGCAATACCGACCTCGAAAAAGAAGCGTTCCTCAACGGTCGTGAACACCTCGAAACCGCTTACGTTACTACGGCGGACAACGGAGATTTTGCAATCGGATTGAAATTCAACGACGAAGGCGCAAAGATTTTCGGCGATATCACTTCCGCAAACGTCGGCAAAAAGACATATATCTACGTCGGCGGACAAAAGATAATGGAACCGTCCATCAATGCGGCAATCACCAACGGATCTGCAATCATCACCGGCAACTACACCTATCAATCCGCTTACGATTACGCAACGCAACTTCAATCGGGTACGTTCGGCGTCACGCTCCAACTTTCCGAAATCAGAAATATCTCCGCAACGCTCGGTGAAAACTCCATCCGCACGGCTCTCATCGCCGGTGCAGTGGGCGTCGCGCTCATCTTCATCTTTATGGCGTGCGTGTATCGCGGACTCGGAATTGCCGCAGACCTCTCGCTCTGCGTGTACGTCGTGCTCCTCATCTGGTTCTGCGCGGTGCTTCCGTGGGTGCAACTCACTCTGCCGGGTATTGCAGGTATCTTGCTCTCAATCGGTATGGCTGTCGACGCAAACGTCATCATCTTCGAGAGAGTCAAGGACGAATACAAACATTCGACCAAGCCTATCGCAACTTGCATAAAGGTCGGTTTCAAACGCTCTGCGGGCGCTATCATCGACGGTCAGGTCACAACCCTTATCGGCGCAATCGTGCTTTGGGTGCTCGGCTCCGCTTCAATCGTCGGCTTCGCAGTGACGCTCTTCATCGGTATTTTGCTCTCGCTGTTCTGCTCGCTCGTCGTGACCAGACTCGTGCTCAAAGCCTTTATGCCGCTCAACAGCACTAGCGAGAAGTTCTACGGCTTGAAACGCGTCAAGGAGGAAGAGAATTCCGATTCCGTTCCCGCTAATCTTGCAAAGGAGGAGGCGTAATTATGAAAAACAGTAACTTCCGCAATCTTTGCAAC
The DNA here is from genome assembly GCA_050873585.1 of Bacillota bacterium. Taxonomy (GTDB): domain Bacteria; phylum Bacillota; class Clostridia; order Christensenellales; family CAG-917; genus CAG-475. The sequence continues at coordinate 2,670 of JBNMJA010000096.1, forward strand.
AACTACAGCGTTTGCAAAAATGCAAAATATATGGCTATCGTGCCTTTCGTCATCGTGCTTGCCGCTATCATCGTTATCGTGGCAATCGGTGCGAACACGGGCAGTTATACCGACGCAGTCGGCATCGGCATCGACTTCGAGGGCGGTACGATTCTTACCGTTACGCTCGGCGAAGAGATCCTCGACGACAATGCGTACAATACTCAAGGCAATGCAATCAAAAACGTCATTCAAGGCGTCGAAGTGGACGGACAGCACGTCGTCGTAAGCTATATGCAACGTCAAGAAGCAAACGACAACAACAAGACTGCTATCGTCTTCAGATATAAGAACGTCTTTAACGACGACGCGAAGTGCGACGAGATGAACAAGAAGATCAGACAAGCCGTTGACGACTACGTTGATCCCGAAACGTCTCTCACCGACGCAAACAAGATAACCTACGAGTCTATCGGCGCTACCGCCGCTGCGGACTTGCTCTCCAAAGCAGGCATCGCTCTTGCGGTTTCAATCGCGTTGATCCTCGTGTATATCATGATTCGATTCACGTTTACAAGCGCAATTGCGGCTGTGGTCGCTTTGCTCCATGACGTCGTTATCATGTTTGCTCTAACCGTTATCTGCAGAGTGCAAATCAACAGTTCTTATGTCGCGGCTATGATCACGATCGTTGCATACTCCATCAACAACACGATCGTCATCTTCGACCGCTGCCGTGAAACCATCAAACCGCTCAAAGGCAAGAAGGATATCGACTACAAGGGTATCGGCGATATGGCAGTGCGTTCGTCGCTCACTCGTACCGTGTACTCCTCATTGACCACTATGGTTACGATCGTCTTCCTCGCGATCCTCGGAAGCGATACGATAAGAGAGTTCTGTGTGCCTATTATTCTCGGCTTGCTTGCAGGTTTGTTCTCTTCAATCAACCTCGCAACGCCGCTTTGGGCAGCACTCAGCATCTCTTTCGACAAGACCAAAGAGAAATATGCTAAACGCAACTCCGTGTCTTACGACAAAAAGGAAGACGATTCCGATTCCGATATCATCGTCGGTGAGGACGGCGAACAGACCGTAAGAGTGCAACAAGTCAAACAAGCAGGTCAACAAAAACAAAAACAAAACGTCGTTTACAAATACTCCAAAAAGAACACGACGTTCAAAAAGAAAAAATAACTGACGATTACGCCCTCACAAAGGTGAGGGCGTAGTTTTATGATTTTATGAGATACGTTGTTAAGACTCCGCGTTTTCCGCTTTCAAGTGACAGAATTGCACTTGCCAAACGTCTTGGGATTTCCCAAGACTTTTTGCGTTTGCTTCTGGGAAGAGGGATGAGCGAGGATTCTCTTTACGACTATCTGCACCCGTCTTTGGATAAACTCTCTTCGCCGTATGAAATAGACGGCATGAAAGAGGCGGTCGAGCGTATCAAACTCGCCATAAAAAACAAAGAAAAGGTGCTTATTTACGGCGACTACGACTGCGACGGCATTTGCGCGATATCAACGCTTATGCTGTATCTGCGCGACAAACTCGACGTGTTTTATTTCATTCCAGACCGCAACAAAGACGGCTACGGAATAAGCGTTGACGCGCTTGAAAAAATCCTCGCTTACCACTCGCCGAAACTCGTGATTACCGTCGATACGGGCATTACCGCAATCGAAGAGGTGAAATATCTCAAGTCAAGAGGTATCGAGACCATCGTCACCGATCACCACGAG
>JBNMJA010000097.1:0-4367 GCA_050873585.1 Bacillota bacterium
CGGATACGACGATATTATTCTCGACGTTTCCGTCACCGCTAATCGTCCCGACTGCAACAGCATTTACAAAATGGCAAAAGAGGTTGCGGTTGCGCTCAATACCGATTGCAGAGAACCCGTCATCGACTATAAAGTTTGCTCGTGCGGCGCAAAAGTCACCGATATGGTGAGCGTGGACGTGCAAAATCAGGAGCTTTGCCCGAGATATATGGCCGCAGGTGTGAAAAACATCAAGATTTTCCCCTCTTCGCAGAAGATTAAATCGAGATTGAGAGCGGTGGGTATCCGTCCTATCAATAATATCGTGGATATCACAAACTACGTTCTCATCGAAATCGGTCAGCCGATGCACTCTTTCGATAAGAGAGAACTCGAAGGCAATAAAATCGTCGTGCGCAACGCTAAAGAAAACGAAATCATCGTCACGCTCGACGGAAAAGAAAATAAACTCAACGATAGCATGCTCGTCATCTGCGACAGCGACAGACCCGTTGCCGTGGCAGGTATTATGGGCGGTGCAAACAGCGGTATAAAAGACGACACGACCGAAGTGATTTTCGAAGCCGCAAAGTTTGCGCGCGATAACGTGCGCCGTACCTCTCGCACACTTAATCTGCGCTCGGACAGTTCGTCGAGATTTGAAAAAGGTATCGATTTCGCATCTCAGGAATACGGCATCAAACGTGCTTTAACACTCGTGTATCAGAGCGGTTCGGGCGATATCGCGGACGGTTTGATCGACGTCAAAGTGGACTATCAGACGCTGCGCGAAATTCCGTTTACGACGAAAAAAATATCCGAGATCCTCGGCTGTAAAGTGCCTAAAAACGCGCTCGTTTCCATTCTTGCAAGACTTGGTATCGCGGTAAGAGAAGACGGTAAGCAACTCGTCGCTCTTGTCAAAGAAGACAGAGAAGATATTGTCGGCGTGAACGATATTGCAGAAGAATTTATCCGCGTTTACGGATATTCGCATATCAAGCCGACGCTCTTCGAGTACGCAGGACTTGCCGAGGGGACGCTCCCCGATAAGAATAAATTCGTCAACGTCATAAAAGATACGCTCAAAGCGTGCGGACTTATGGAAAGCGTGACGTACTCGTTTACCTCTCCGAAATTTGCCGCGCTTTTGAATCTCGACGAAAACGACACGGCTAGAAACGCCATAAAACTTAAAAACCCGCTCGGCGAAGCACTCAGCGTTATGCGTACGACACTCGTGCACAGCATGATCGAAACGCTCGTGTATAACGTCACCCACTTCAATAAGAGCGCAAGACTTTTCGAGATCGCAAACGTGTATCTGCCAAAGAGTTTGCCGCTCGAAGAATTGCCAAAAGAAGAGTCGAGACTCTGTATCGGAGAATACGGCGACGGCGCAGATTACTTCGAACTTAAAGGCGCAATAGAACAAGTGTTCAGAGCGCTTCATATCGACGCGAAATACGCGCGCGCCGATAAGCCGTTCTTGCATCCGGGCAGAAGCGCGGAAATCTTCGTCGGAGATAAGTGCGTCGGTTATCTCGGTGAATTGCATCCGGACGTTCAAAAGAACTACGGCGTCGACAATACGAGAATCTACGTTGCGCAAATCTCCGTGGACGAAATCTTCAATAAGAACAGTTTGGAAAAGAGCAAGTGCAAACCGTTCGGAAAATTCCCGAATATCGAACGTGACCTCGCAGTCGTCGTGGACGACGGCGTGCTTGCTCAAGATATTGTCGACGCAGTGAAGGGCGCAAAAATCAAGTTCCTTCAAGACGTCAAAGTTTTTGACGAGTACAAGAGCGAACAAATCGGTAAGAACAAAAAGAGCGTTGCGATGAGCTTTACCTTCTCCTCGCTCGAACGCACGCTTACCGACGACGAAATCGCCACCGAAATGGCGAAAATCTTGTCCGCACTCAAGAGAAAAGTCGGCGCAAAGATCAGATAGGTTGCCGTTTCGTAATCTTACGCACTGAAAAATTGCGACCGATTATGAAAATCCGAACGGCTAGAAGCGCGATATTTGCATAAGTCGGCAAAACGGAGAATAAAATCGCATGTTTGACCAAAAGAGTTTGAATACGCTTGAATATCCAAAAATTCTCGAGCGACTTGCCTCGTTTGCCCAATCTCAAGGCGGCAAAATTAAGGCAAGGGCGCTTGTCCCGTACGAAAATATAGCCGAAGCCAATCACGCGCTCGACGAAACCGCGGAAGCCGACAAGGTGCTGTTTGAATACTCGCTCTCACCGTCGTTTGCAGTTGACGATATCGGGGAGATTCTCGTATAAGCGAAAAAGGGCGCGACGCTCGCTATTCCCGATATTATGAAGGTGGGAAGGTCGCTTAGGGTGTCGAGAAGGCTCAAATATACCATCGATAAGGTCAAAGATTGCCCCATTCTTGCGGATATGGCTATGGGACTGTTTGAGAACGAGACGCTCGAAAAAAAGATCTTCGACGCTTTTTTGAGCGAAACGGAGGTCGCGGATAACGCGTCGAACGAGTTGCGCGCGATTCGTATCCGCATAAGAAAACTCAACGACAACGTGCGAAGCAAACTGCAACTGTTTATTACTTCGCCGCAATATTCAAAATACCTGCAAGACAATATCATAACCGTGCGTGGCGACAGATACGTCATTCCCGTAAAAAGCGACTGCAAGGGAACTATCCCCGGGCTCGTGCACGATCAATCCGCATCGGGTTCTACGCTCTTCGTCGAGCCGATGCAAATCGTCGAACTTAACAACGAACTCAAAGTCGAACTCGTCAACGAGCAACTCGAAATCGAGAAGATTTTGCGGGCTTTTTCCGCTCAGATCGAGGCGTGCGCAGACGGAATTACGTATAGTTATAACACTACGGTCGATATGGATATGGTGTTTGCAAAGGCGCAACTCGCAAGAGAGTATAAGGCGTTAAAGCCGTCGCTCAACGACGAGGGCATCATAAATATCCGCGCCGGCAGACATCCGCTTATCGACGTGAAAAAAGTCGTTCCCGTGTCGCTCGCACTGCAAAAAGACGAGCATATGCTTTTGATTACAGGTCCGAATACGGGCGGAAAAACAGTTACGCTTAAACTTGTCGGATTGTTTACGCTTATGGCGATGAGCGGATTGTTTATCCCTGCAAAAAGTGCGAATTTGTCCGTGTTTGACGGCGTGTATAGCGATATCGGCGACGAACAGAGCATAGAACAGAGTCTTTCGACGTTCTCGTCGCATATCAAAAATACCATAGGAATTCTTGACGTCATCACAGATAAGTCGCTCGTTTTGTTTGACGAACTCGGTGCGGGGACTGATCCCGGTGAGGGCGCGGCGCTTGCCGTGAGTATCGCAGAGTATCTCTTGAAAGTGGGCGCGAAATCGTTTATCACCTCACATTTCAACGATCTCAAGGAGTTTTCACTCGTGACGAAAGGCGTGGTTGCGGCTTCTATGGAATTTGACAGCAATACGTTCTGCCCGACGTACAAACTCGTGATGGGGGCAATCGGATCGTCTAACGCACTCGCTATCGCTAAAAAACTCGGGCTCTCGGACGAAATCGTCGAAAACGCAAAGAGCAAAATATCCGTGGAAAAACGACAGTTCGACAACGTGCTTACAGCCGCGGAAAAGACAAGAATGAAAGCCGCCGAGCTCGTAAACGAAGCGTCTATCGACAGAGAAAACGCCGCAAAAGCACTTAAAGACGCCGAAATCGAGAAGAAACGTATCGAGGAAAAGAGAGAAAAACTCGACGAAAGCATAAGAAAAGAAACTAAACGACTCATCGAAAACAGCGTTGAGGAAGCAAACGATATTCTTGACAAAATTAAGGATATTCTCAATAAACCCGAGGTTGAAGACAAAGATCTGTTCGAGGCAAGGAAACTCAAAAAACAACTCGAAAATATGTCTGCCGAATACGAAAAAGAGGCGGTCGTGGAGGACGTTCCGGATGACAGCCCGCTCAAAATCGGAGATAACGTGTTTGTGAAATCATTGCAGAAGAAAGGTAAACTGGTGGCGATCAACCAAAGAGGCGAAGCGCAGGTTTCTTTTGGAAAACTTACGACAAAAGTCAAAAAAGACGACTACTATAAGGTGAAATAATGACGGATAATTATTCGCAATCGGTTGATGTTGAAGTGTCTACGTCCGCCAAAACTATGCAATGGGTGGGAATTTGCCTCGCTCTTGCATCGTTCGGATTCGTTTTGCTGTCAGCATTTTACAATTGGTGGCTTATGTTCGGCTTTGCGGCACTAGCGATTGCGGGTGGTGTGCTTATTCATTTTTACAATAAAACCGCAAAGGAATATACTTACGATTTTTCGCAGTCGAGATTGCGTGTCGTCGCAAAAGACGTTGTGAACAGACAAAGAG
>JBNMJA010000098.1:0-4332 GCA_050873585.1 Bacillota bacterium
ACAACGGACTCAGCGTCAGACATACGACGAGAAATTTTGAAAGACGAGAGGGAAGCAAACCTTCCGACAATCAGATTGCCTCGGTTGCGCTTATGGACGCACGCTCCATTGCGGCTACGGCGGCAAACGGCGGCGTGTTGACTTCCGCTTTGGACGTGGACTTCGACGAGGAAATCGCTCCGTTTGAGTATGACGACAAAGCCTATTCGTCAAGAGTGTACGACGGATACGGCAAAGCGGATAGCAACGTGCAACTCGTGTACGGACCGAATATCACGGATATCCCGTCTATAGAGCCGCTAAAAGAAAATCTTGCACTCAAACTTTGCAGCGTAATAAACGACCCCGTGACCACCACGGACGAGCTTATTCCGTCGGGCGAAACTTCGTCGTACAGAAGCAATCCTTTAAGACTTGCGGAGTTTGCGCTTTCGAGAAAAGACCCGAATTACGTTTCGGAGAGCAAAAAAGTGCGTGACGGCGACAAAGAGGACGTAAAAGCCGCGCTTACGGCTGCGGGCGTCGATGTTGACAACACGACGATTGCATCGTGTGTTTTTGCCGTCAAACCCGGTGACGGAAGCGCAAGAGAGCAAGCGGCAAGTTGCCAAAGATTTCTCGGAGGCGGCGCAAATATCGCAAGAGAGTATGCAACCAAACGCTATCGCTCTAACCTTATAAACTGGGGTATGTTGCCTATCGTTGACGACAAAACCGAGTATCTGAAAGGAGATATTCTCATTATCAGAAACGTAAGAGATACGATTTCGGACGGCAGAGAGCAGTTTGACGCACTTTTGATTCGTGATGGAATAACTCAAAACGTTGCGCTTTCTTTGGGTGCGCTCACAAAAAGCGAAAGACAAATTATCCTCGACGGTTGCCTTATCAATTACTATAAAAGAGGATGATTGCACGATAACGGACTTCGGCTCATACAATGATAGCCGAGGTGGGTTATTAAACTTAAAATCGTCGTTGATCTCGACGTCGTTAGGCGCAATATTTTAAGAGTAAAAGCGGACGTGAAAGTGCCGATTATGCTTATGGTGAAAGCTGACGCCTACGGCTTCGGACTTAAAGAAGTGGCAAAAGACACAGAGGATATCGTGGACGCTTTCGGCGTGGTTACGCTTGAGGAGGCGTGGCAGTTGCGAAATGCCGGCATAAGCAAGGACGTTTTGTTGTGCGTGTGCGCAAGCGATGAACTCGAAAAGGCGTGCGACTTGGGCGTGATAATCGCCGTGCACGATATAGAGCAAGCGAACGAACTCGTTGCGCTTGCAAACGACGGACGAATAAATCCCCAAAGCGTGCGATTGCATATCAAAGCGGACAGCGGAATGCATAGGCTCGGTTTTGATTGCGACGGCATAAAAAATGCCGTTAGAATACTGAAAAATCACGGGTTTTGCGTAGAGGGAGCGTATTCGCACTTGCGTGACGAAACGCTGAATCAAAAAAACTCGTTCGACGAGTGTGTAAAGGCTGTCAGAGACGAATATCCGAGCGCGATCGCACACCTTGCGTCAACGCATTCAATGAATAACGAAGAGTTGCGATACGATGCTGTGCGACTCGGAATCGGGGCGTACACGGGGGCAATGAGCGTATACTCGCGCGTGATCGAGTCGAGATTCCTGAAAAAGGGCGAAAAAGTGAGTTACGGCGACTACGTTTTGCCGCACGATACAAACACCGCCGTGATTTTCGGAGGCTATGCCGACGGTATATGCAGAGAAAATCCGTCTGACGTTTATATTGGCGGGCGCGCGTGCAAGGTGATAGGGAACGTGTGCATGGACACTTTCGTCGTCGATACGAAAGACTATAAAGCAAAAGTCGGCGAAGAAGTCGTGCTCGTAGATGAAAAATGCGTCCACGAGGTCGCAAAACAACGAAATACCATAGAATACACGGTATATACATCTTTCAAAGGGCGTGTGCAGAGATACTACAAACGCAATGGACAAGAAACAAGCGAGATTGGCGGCGAAAACTAACATATCCAAACTTACCGACGCTCAAAAAGAGTGGGCGAGCGGCGCAATTGCCGACGCAATTTCGGGGTTGGACGAGTTCAGACGCGCACATAAGGTTTTCGTTTATCTCGGTACTAAAAACGAGCCGAACACCGAAGAAATCGTCGGACTTGCACTTATGACTGAAAAAGTTGTGTGCGTGCCGAGAGTGTACGGCGAGGAAATGAAGGCAATAGCAATCACGCCGTTTACAAACTTCAAAACGAACAAGTGGGGAATTCTCGAACCCGTCGGATCTCACTCCGTCGACGATCCCGATCTTGCGATCGTGCCTATGGTTGCTTTCGACGGGCTGAATCGGGCAGGGCACGGCAAAGGCTATTACGACCGCTATCTTGCCTGTCACGATTGCTTCGTTTTAGGGCTTGCGTTTGACTGTCAGGAAGCCAAAGGACTTGAAATCAGCGCTTTCGATCATCCGCTCGATATGCTCGTGACCGAAAAGAGAATCGTTGACCAAAACGGTGAGAAAGAGAATCCGTACTTTGGTGAAAAAAGTTGAAGTGATTGCCTCTGATGCAGCAAAGGAATATTCCGATTCGCTACGCCGGATTCCCACGCTACGCTCGGAATGACAAAGTGTGGGCAAGCTCACACCCGAATATAGATAAAATGAGAAAAATTATATTCTTTGAATATAATCGGAGATAAATATGAGAGTTGTTGCCGGAAAATACAGGGGCAAAAATCTTGCTTCGCCAAAGGACGACAGAGTGCGCCCGACGACTACGAGAATAAAGGAAACGTTGTTTAACGTTTTGCAGGGATACAGTCAGGACGCTGTTGTGCTCGACCTTTTTGCAGGGAGCGGAGCGCTCGGTATAGAGTGTATTTCAAGAGGTGCGAAAGAAGTTACTTTTGTTGACAACAGCAAAGATAGCATAGAACTCGTGCGTAAAAATTTGCAGGGTATCGACGGCAATTTTAAGGTTGTCAATTCGGACTTCTCTGGCGTTTTGCGCAATGCGTACGTTACGGGCAAAAAATTCGATATGATTTTCGTAGACCCTCCGTATGCAAGCGGACTCGGAGAACTAGCGCTCGGAATGATTTTAGATCTCGATTTGCTGGATAAAGACGGCGTGATTGTGTTCGAGCACGGCGCGGAAAAGACTTACGAAGTGAGCGATTCTCGCTACAAGCAACGCACGAAAAAAATGGGCACGGTCGTTGCGGAGTTTATTTCTCGCAAATCCGTTGCGCTTATGGCAGGAAGTTACGACCCGTTCACAAAAGGGCACGAGGCGGTGCTTGACGAAGCGCTTTGTCAATTCGACGAAGTGTGGGTGGCTTGTCTTGTAAATCCCGATAAGAAGTACGCTTTCAATCCTGCGCAAAGGCTTGCAATCGTAAATTGCGTATGTGAGCAGAAGAATGGTGCAAAAGCGTTGTATTCCGACAAATACGCCGTTGAGGTTGCCGCCGACGTGGGCGCAAGCGCACTCGTCAGAGGATTAAGAGGCGACGAGGACAGAGCGTACGAAGAGGATATGGCAAAGTTCAATCGCGAGCACGGATTCGAGACCGTGTTTATCGAGCCGAGCGTGTTTTCAAAAATAAGTTCGACGCTCGCAAGGGAGCAAATCTCCAAAGGGGATTATTCGTCAGTGCCTGCGTGCTGCGTGCCGCTTATGACGTCAAAAGAGTTTGAAAATCTGAAATAGGCGTTTAGAATAACGAAAAATAAGCGAATAAAACGTAAGAAATCAAAGGGCTATATTGATATATCGTCCTTATAATAAAAATAATCGATATACGAAGGAGTGCGTTTATGGAAACAATCGATATGCTTATCAACGAAATCGAAAGCGAAGTGCTTAAAGCGAAAAAAGCCGCGTTCAGCAACAGCGACATCGTCATCAACAAAGCCGTGTTGCTCGACCTTATTTCGAGATTCAGAGCAAGTTATCCGCTCGTTCTCAGAGAGGCAACTCAAATCAAAAAAGAGCGCGACGATATCATCGAAAAAGCCGAAAAATACGCAAACGAAACTATGGATAAAGCCGAAGAACAGGCAAAACGCCTTATGGCCGAAACCGAGGTTTACGCTCGCGCAAAGGCAGAGGCCGAGGCTATGCAACGCGAGGCGGAAGAGAATTATCACAAGATGGACTACGAGGCACGCTCGCTTGCTTTCAATATTCTCGACAGCGCAGAGAAGACTATCAAAGACAGCCTTGGTATCATCAACGACAGAAAACGCAAACTTGTAGAGGAATAAGCAAAAACCGTCACTGAGGCAATGTGGTTTATTGCTCTACTCCGCACAAGTAATTGCTCAAGCGGCGCA
>JBNMJA010000099.1:0-4295 GCA_050873585.1 Bacillota bacterium
GTAGCGGCCATAATGCCGAGTGCGACGGCGAGGTCGAACACAGGACCTTCTTTTTTCGTATCGGCAGGCGCAAGGTTGACGATAATGCGCTTTGCGGGATATTGAAATCCGCTGTTTTTGATTGCGGAACGCACGCGTTCCTTGCTTTCCTTCGTCGCAGTCGAGGCAAGACCGACCATGTCGTAGCCGGGCAAACCGCTGTTGATGTCAACTTCGACGTCCACGGCGTATCCCGTGAGTCCGTCCAAGGCGTAACTGAGTATCTTTGCGAGCATAGGACTCCCCTATATATTTATTAGTTTTTTAATATTAGCATAGCGAGTCAAAAAACGCAATAAAAAATATCGCGCCCCAAAACGCAAAGCGTATATGTAAGCACGATATAGTCGGTTAGATTCCGCAAAAAAATATTTTTGCAACTTTTTTTCTTAAAATACGATTAAACCACTTCAATCATTCTTATTCTCATCGTCCGAACCCGTTTGGTTGATATCTGCATAATTTTCAAGCAATTTCTTTTTGTCCTCTTCGCTTATATCCGACAAGGCGATTTTGCTCTCTTCCTTTTCATTCTGCTTTTCAAGCGCAAGTTTATCTTTGACGACCGACGATATTATCAGCGCAAACACGATGCACAGCGGAATGACCACCACCACGACGTATCCGTACCAATGGGACATAAATTTGCGAAGTCCGCCCACAAACACGGATTTTTTGACGTATTTTGCCTTTACGTTTTGCGGATCGAGCTCCCAATTGTCAACGGCTTTTGCGTTGTCGCCCTTTGTCTTAAAATATTTGACCGTTCCGTCGTCGTTTCTTGCGATTTCAACGATACGGTGCGTTTCGTTGTAGTTTCCGTTGGGCGCTTTGAAGGTTATGATATCCCCCACCTGCAACGAGTTTACGTCGTCCACGGCTTTGCACATAATCACGTCGCCGGGCTCGATCGTTCCGCTCATACTGTCGGTCAGCACGTCGTACATATAGTAGCCGAAAATCTTGCTTTCGCCGCCGCTGCTTTTTTGCACGAGCATCACCGCAACCACAATCACCATAAACACGAAAATCAACGCCACTATCGCTGTCGATACGGCGTTGTAAATTTTCTTGGCTTTCGAAATTTCGGTGTTTTTCATATTTACGTTTTCAAGTGCGCGCTCTCGGTTACGTCAAACTCAACGGCTCGCAGTTTTCATATTTACAATTTCAGGTGCGCTATGCTCTAACAAACAAGCCATCGTTCGAATTGCCATTGCCTCAGCGACGGTTTACGCTCGTGTCATTCAGAGGAGCAAAGCGACGTAGGAATCTCGCGGGAGCGAAAACACGCAATCAAACAATTATTCACTCTTCATCATCGTCGTCTTTGCGTTCCGCTTTGGATTTGACGTTCAGCACGCTCGAGAACGGATCGTCTATGCCGTCCTTGAAATGTATTTCTCCGACGCCGACTTTGTTTTCGTCAACGGCGGTAAGATTGAGTTTTCTGCCGCTCGGAGTCGAATATTTTTGATTGAGGGTCGTATCACTCAAATCCCACTTGTTTTTGCGCGGTTTTTTGGGCGTTTCTGGTGCGTTTTTTGCATTTTTCAGTTCGGATTTTTGATATAAAAAATCGTTTTTTGATATTGATTCGTCCACATCTGCGCCGTTATCCACACCGCCTAAATCGTTCGTATTTTCTATATCTATCTTGCTTTCGGCAACGTCTGCTTCACTCGCTTTCTTGGACTCAAACTTGCTTTCAGCATCGTTCAAGTTGCCAAAATCACCGTTTTCGGCAGTTTTTACAACGATATTCTCGTTTTCGGCAACGTCGATTCTGCGATTATCGGATTCGTTTATCGATTTATCGCCTTCGCTTTGCGTTTTCACGCTCTCAGGCGCGATTTGAGCGGTTTCGGTCGATTTTTCGTCTGTTTCATCGACTTTCTTCGCTTTGCGCGTATATTTGCGCTTAGGCTTCTTCTCTTCTTGCTCAAATTTGCCGAGTTCTGCGTTCTCGCCCCACGGAATGACCTTATCGCCGTCTTTGACGTGCACTTCGCCCACCGCAACCTTGTTTTCGTCAACAGGTGTGAGATTGGGTTGTCTATGCGGTTTTTCCTCTTCTGCCCACGGGTCCACGTCCTGCGCCTTTGCTATGCGCAGTTTGCCCTTCTTTTTCGTCTGTTTAGAGGCATTTTCGACTGTTTCGAGATTCGTCGCATTCTCGTTTTTCGCAGAAATTCGCATCGATTGCTCGGCGTTTTCGAATTGACCGATCTCCGCAGATCGTCCTGCCTGATTCGACGAATTTGCTTGTTCTTGTTGCGAATTTTGCTCGTTTTGTTCGACTTGTCCGAGTTGATTGGATTGTTCGATTTGTCCGAATTGATCGGATTGTCCGAGTTGATCGAGTTGCAGTTTTGCCTTCGGTCTTTGTTGAGACAAAATTTCTCCGTCGATAGGCATAACCGAGTCGATTGCGTCGAGTGCGTGGTCGATTTTTGCGTCACGCAAAGCCTTGTCTTTGCGTGCTTTTTCCATTTCGTCAATGGATTTGTTTATACTCTCGGTGTTCTTGTCCTCGAGTTCGAGATTCTCGTGCTTGTCGATCTTGATCTTTTCTTTGCGTTTTGCTTCCTCTTCGAGTCTCTTCTTCTCTTGAATCTTGGCTTTTTGGAAACTGAACGGATCCATTCCGAAATACGCGGAATCTTGAGAAGAATCCATATTCTTTTCAAGTTCTTCACGCTGTTTTCTGAATGCTTCGGCACGTTTTTGTATATCTTCTCTGCGGCGGCGTATGCGCTCTTGTCTGTCGCGCTCGTCGAGTTCTTCCTGCTTGATTCTGCGATAGGAAGTCAAGCAACGATCGATTGCGTCGCGCGCCTTGATGATCTCTTCCTGCTTGATTTTGTCGTCGTCGGGGCGCTTGAAAATCTTGCGCACTTCAAACAAGTGCTGATCGAATTTTTCCGCGTCGGGTTCGAGATCGACCTCTTCCTGATCGGCTTTGGGCGGCATCTCTTTGAAACGCTCCACTTCCACCGGGTGTTCGACAACGACTTCTTTTTCTATTTCTTGCGGTTTTTCGACCTCTTTTTCTATCTCTTTTTCTTCGATTTCGGGCGGAGTTTCAGGCTCTTTTTCCTCGGGTTGCTCGGGCTCTTCGGGAGGAGTTTCGGGTTCTTGCTCGGGTGGGATTTCCTTTTCGGATTCCGCGTCTTCTTGCGGCTTCACCTCTTCGATATTCTCGTTTTCTTCCTCGTTTTCTTTCTGATCCTCGAGTTTTTGGGCGTATTCGTCGCGATCGATTTTGTCTTTTTCAAAATCCATCTGACCGACGCGGAGGAAATCTGCAAACTCTTTGTCCTCCATATCCATATCAGTTTCGCACTGGTCGTACAGACTCTCGAACACCATCGTGTTGAGCGTCACCATACTGCTGAGTCTCTGCGCACTTTCGTCGTCGATATCGTAGTTCTCGACTTCGTCGGACGTGGAAAAACCTGCGGATTGCTGATAAGTTTCGACAAACTGCCAAAGTGTAAGTGCCTTTTTGAAATTCGGCTCTTTCAAAATGACGTTCGTACGCATAATAGGCGGACGGACAGGCGCTGAATTGCGCATTGATTTTGCAAAAGACGACGACAAAAAGTCTGTAATAATGCGGTCGATTTTTGCAACGCGCTCGATTTTGGTGAGCGTATCGGGATCGAGGCGCATAACCTCGTCAAAACTCAATTGCGCGAAATACTCCGTTCTGTAAGTGATTTTTTTGCTTGGGAGATTGAATCTCGACTCGATATCGAGTTCCAAAACGTCCTGCGTTGCAGACGCCTTTTTGATCTTGTCGTAACGCATTGTGACAAAGTCTTTCAACTTCAACAAAAGCGTGTAAATAAAGCGGTTTTCGTAGATTTCAAAGGACTCCTCTTTGGTGATATTGAGGATTTTGGACGGTGTGACGTCACCCGTCTTTTCGTCCACTTTTGAAATCATATTGGTGTGCTGGGCAAGGTATTTGACGGACTCCGTTGATATACTTCTTGCAAGCGACACGTCGACGATATCTTCCTCTTGCACGATAAACTTTCTCGGGTTACGCACGATCGTATCGAGGTTGGGAAGGATGCTTTCGATGGTGTCGATCCAATCGATTGAAATGTCTTGAACGAGGCGTTTTTTTGCAAGTTTGAAGCTTGACGCACCCTTATCCACGCGTTTTTTGAATTGCTCATAAAAGTCCTCTTTGTTGAGGACGGAAACAATCTTATTTGCGTACTGTCTGTACACTTCTCTTGTGA
>JBNMJA010000100.1:0-4164 GCA_050873585.1 Bacillota bacterium
AAAAGGGCAGAGTAATTCTGCAAACCTACGCACCCAAGCATTATGTTTTTCGTTTCGGAAAAAACTACGACTATATAGGATTCTGGAAAAAGGAAATCAACACGAGAATGGTGACCAAATTTCCGCCGTTCACGAAAGTGGTGCGAATTCTTATGTCGTCGGTAAACGAGCAAGACGTCGTTGACGCGGCAAGAAACGTGTATAAATCCATGCAAAATCTACAGTCGCAGAGCGGAAAATTCGTATATATGGGCGCAAGCAAGTCACCGGTAACGCGCATGAACGGACTTTGCCGCTATCAGGTTCTTGCACGCATAGAGCCAAAACAATTCGAGCAGATTATAGGCGAAATCTACAAAATCGCCGACGAGAACAAATCGAAAAAATGTAACGTGTTCGTTGAAATCAATCCGCAAAGTTTGATTTGAGCACAAAGGAATAGAATATGGCAAAAAGATTGATTGTCAAAGTCCCCGACCCGATCCTTTCAAAGAAGTGCAGAGAGGTCGACAAATTCGACGAAAGATTGTGGACGTTGCTTGACGATATGAAAGACACCGTCAAAGCGGCAAACGGCGCGGGACTTGCCGCACCTCAAGTCGCGATTTTGAAAAGAGTGTGCGTCGTGGACACCGACGACGGGTACTTTGAACTGATAAATCCCGTCATAACTTCGCAAAGCGGCGAACAAACGGGGCTCGAAGGCTGTTTGTCCGTACCGAAGAAGTACGGCGAAGTTACAAGACCTATGAAAGTCAAAGTCACGGCTCTGGACAGATTCGGACAAGTGCAAAAATACAAAGTCGAAGGTTTCACCGCAAGAGCGTTCTGTCACGAAATCGATCATCTTGACGGCATAGTTTACACGTCAAAGTGCAAAGAACTTATCGACGAGCAAGACTGAAAATCGCAATTTATCCGATTAGAGCACCGTTTTTAATCGGAAATGTAGGTGATTATGAAAATAGTGTTTATGGGCACGCCCGATTTTTCGGCAGTCGTGCTTGAAAAACTCAATTCGGTATATCCCGTGTCTTGTGTGGTAACGGGACTTGACAAACCCGTCGGTCGCGGATATCAACTCAAAGCGTCACCGCTCAAGGTCAAGGCGCTCGAACTCGGCATACCTGTTCTGCAATACGAGAAAGTGTCGAGAGAAGGCATCGAAGATATAGAAAACCTCAATCCGGACGTAGTCGTAACGGCAGCATTCGGTCAGATTTTGAGCGAAAAATTTCTTTCGATTCCCAAACACGGCGTTCTCAACGTTCACGCATCGCTGTTGCCGAAGTTGAGAGGCTCGTCTCCCATTCAGTGGTCAATCGTCAACGGCGACGAGGAGAGCGGAATCACCATTATGCGCACCGTCAAAGCGGTCGACGCAGGCGACATTTTGCTTGAAAAATCCACACCGATAGGTAAGGACGAAACCGCAGGCGAACTTTTTGACAGGCTTGCTATTCTCGGCGGCGAAGCGATTTGCGAAGCAATCTCGCTCGTAGAAAGCGGAAAAGCCGTATTTACGCCGCAAGACGAGTCGCAGGCGACGCATTGCTCGATGATAAAAAAAGAGGACGGCAATATCGATTTTTCAAAAACTGCTCATGAAATAGATTGTTTCGTGAGAGGAATGACGCCGTGGCCGTCGGCGTTTACGCACGTTTTGGGCAAAACGCTTAAAGTTTTCAAAGTCGATAAAGAAGATTTTTCAGGCGAACCGCTCAAAGAATTTGAAAACGGTCAGGTTGTAAAAGCAAACTCGAAAGAGGGGTTGCTCGTCAAAGTGAAAGACGGCGTTTTGCGCCTTAATGAGATTCAACTCGAGGGTGGAAAACGCATGCCCGACACGGCTTTTTTGCTTGGAAGAAGCATAGAAGTCGGCACTAAGTTGGAATAATCACCGGATTGGTTTATTGCAAAAGATATAGGAATTAACGATAGCAAACTTATGAGAAAACATATCGACTGCGCATACAAAATCCTTTCAAAGGTGTTTCAGGACGGAACGTACAGCAATATGGCTCTCGCAGGCGAACGCGTGAGCGATATGTGTACGCGCCTCGTTTACGGAACGCTCGAAGAGAATGTAAAAATCGATTATATCCTTGCGCAGTTGATTGTAAAAAAACCGCAAAAATCCGTGCTTATACTTCTTAAAATCGGAACATATGCGCTATTGAATCTCACAGACGTACCGAAGTTTGCAATCGTAAGCGAGTGTGTTGAAGTTGCAAAGTCAAACGGCAAGGGCGGCGCGAGCGGATTTGTCAACGCGGTGCTTAAAAAGGTTGCCGACGGACAATTCACGCTTCCCGAAAAAAGTGATAAGGACTATATATCGGTGACGTATTCGAAGCCGAAGTGGTTTTGTGATAAACTCGAAAAAGAGTACGATAAAGACGTCGCTTTGCAAATCGTATCCGCAAAATCAGACACTCTGGAACATATCAGAATCAACTCTAGAATGGCGACGAGCGATGACGTCGAGTTTTTGCTCAAAAAGGTTAAAACAGAATTCAAAAAAAGCGAAGTCGGCGGTTATATCGTCAAGGCTACGGACGGCGTAAAGCGTATGTTCGACAAAGGATTGGTGACTTTTCAATCTCCGTCGAGTATGCTCGCAGTGCAGGCGTTAGACGTTCAAGACGGGGCGCAGATTCTCGATATATGTTCCGCACCAGGTGGCAAAGCGATTTATATGAGCGAACTTTGTCCGCACGGGAAAATCACCGCTTGCGACATTCATCCGCACAGAGTCGCGCTCATACAGAAATACAAAAACCGTATGCACACGCCAAACGTCAAAGCTGTGCAAGCCGACGCATGCGTGTAT
This sequence comes from Bacillota bacterium, assembly GCA_050873585.1. GTDB lineage: Bacteria > Bacillota > Clostridia > Christensenellales > CAG-917 > CAG-475. The sequence continues at coordinate 2,834 of JBNMJA010000100.1, forward strand.
AACGAAGAGTGGAAAGAAGCCTACGATTTCGTGCTATGCGACGCGCCTTGCTCGTGCCTGGGGACTTTCAAAAAACATCCCGACGTGTTTTTGAACAAGGACGAAAAATGCGTGAGCGAACTTTCAGCAACTCAGAGAAAAATCATCGAAAACGCCGCAAAATATCTCAAAGTCGGCGGCGCAATGGTATATTCGACTTGCACCTTGTTCAAAGAAGAAAACGGCGATGTAGTTGACGGTTTTCTTGCAAAAAATCAAGGCTACTCGCTTGAAAAGATAAACGGATTAGAACAAATTGACGGTGGCAAGCACGTCGAGAACGACGGAAAGATTCAAATTCTTCCGCACGATGAATACGACGGCTTCTTTATCGCAAAAATTCGGAGAGTAAGATGAGCGACACCACGAACAAAAAGGTATTCTTAGGGCTTTCAAAAGAGGAGATATCCTCTTTGTTGCCCGATTGTCCGAAATACACTGCCTCGCAGATTCGCGCTTTTTTGTTCGACGGCAAAGATTTTGACGAAATGACGTCGCTAAAGAAAGATTTGCGTGAAAAACTTAAAGAGAATTTCGTTGCGAATCCAGTAAAAATTCTTGAAGTTTTCACGGGAAAATCGGGCACGAAAAAGTATCTTTTCCGCCTTGCCGACGACAATCTTATCGAAGGCGTATATATGCCGCACGATTACGGCAATACGCTTTGTCTATCGACTCAAATCGGTTGCAGAATGGGGTGTACGTTCTGTGCGTCAACGCTTGACGGACTCGTTCGCAATCTATCGAGTGCCGAAATGCTCGGACAGGTGATATGCGTCAACCGCGACAACGGCGGCAGCGCTAAAAACAGAGCGGTCACCAATCTCGTGCTTATGGGAAGCGGAGAACCGTTCGACAATTACGACAACGTCCTTGATTTTCTCGACAAGGTTTCTTGCGAGGACGGAATAAATATCAGCGAACGTAACATATCGCTCTCGACGTCCGGACTTTGCGATAAAATTCGCAAGTTTGCAACGAGCGGACATAAAGTCACGCTCTCAATCAGTCTCCACGCGCCGTTTGATGACCTTAGAAGCGCTCTTATGCCCGTAAATAAAGCGTTTTGCGTAAAAGAACTCGTTGACAGCGCAAAGTATTACTTCGACAATACCGGGCGGAGAGTGATTTTTGAATACACGCTCATAAAAGGCGAGAACGACTCCGACTCTTGCGCAAAAGAACTTTCAAGATTGCTCAAAGGCTTTCCTGCGCACGTCAACCTTATCCGCTTGAACGAGGTCAAGGAGCGCAACCACATAGCGCCGAGCGTCGACGCGACGGAAGGGTTT
>JBNMJA010000101.1:0-4120 GCA_050873585.1 Bacillota bacterium
AAAGGCGATACGATTATCGTGAGAAAGGGCACAAATAAAAACGCATACAATTTCGCAGGCGATATTTCGGTTGTGGTCAACGGTTTGAAGTTCTCGTTCGTAACTTACGGCGACGACGCAAAATTCCATATCGATACGACAAGCGTCGATTTCGATACGGCAGGCAGTTACGACGTAACCGTAAAGATTCCTTATAACGGCGTAAAGGGCGGCAGTTTGCAAGACGTCGAAAAGACGCTTACTTACGTTGTAAAAGAGAACGTTTACGAACTGTCCGTACTTCAAAGCGAAGTTGTGCTTGCGCAAGGCACGACTGCGTACGATTGTTTCAAAAACGTCGCGGCGAAAGTAAACGGCGTGAGAAAGAAGCTGATTGCAGACAAAAAAATCGCGCAGGAAGATTCCTTGACGGTTTGGGCACAACTTGTTTCCGAGCCCATAGATTTTGGCAAAACAGGCACTCAGCACGTCAAAATCGCGGTATATCCCGAGGGCGTGAACTCCGAACCCGTATATGTCGAATATGACTTAACGGTAAAAACCGGAGTGGACATTGTCGCAAACAATAGAGTCGTGTTTGTGGGCGATACGGTGTACGCTGCCGATTTGTTTGCGATTAAAGACGGCGAAAAGACTATAAAAGTTACCGCCGATATGCTCGAAGGCAAGGTGGATACGTTCAAGGCGGGCGTTTATACCGTGAATATCGATTATCTCGGCTTGCAATCGAGCGCAAAAGTCATAGTGTTCTCAGACGATATCGTCGGAAAGTATAAGACGAATATGACCACCATCCCGGCCGAGATAACGAAGGACTACGGAAGCTGGGAGGACGGCGAAGATCCGTCCTATGGCGAGGGCGAAGATTATGACGATGAAGTAAAACCCGTCGTTCCGCTCAAAGATATGACGTTCTCTCGCGACGGGCAAATAACCGTAAACGGCAAAGCCGCTACGGTTTCCGAATGCATTGACGAGTCAACGATTATCGTTGAAATCGGCTCTGCGAAATATACGATGTATATCAACGACGGAATTGTGGTCGTCAATCCCGACAATTCGCTCAGAATGAGTTTCAACGACGAGAGACGTCCGCTTGTATACTTCAGCGAAAACGAGTGGGAACTCAGAAATCGCATTGTTGTAAACTCCGGCATAAACTACGTGCTTTCCACAACTACGGCGAAGTATTCTATAGATACGTTCAAGGTTGCGAGAAAGGGTAGCGACGAGATAAAATGGTTCGGCCTTTATATCGGCTTGGTTTCTGCTTTTAACGGCGATTACGTGTACGACGTCAATTGGGGCGACGCGAGTTATCCCGACGGATTCGTTCCGGAACCGGGAGCGTCCTCGACGTTGACGTATAACGGCACGGAATACGATTTTGCTATGTCCACGGCAAACATTGCAAAAGTCGAAGTCAGAGAGCCGGAGAAGAAGTATGCCGGTATGATTTTCAGCGGCACGTTCGACGGCGACGTAAAGGCAAAACTCACATTCGACTCAAAAGAATGGATTTCGCTCACCGCAAACGGAAAGTTTGTGTTTTCAAACCTTACGGCATACGACGTTAAGAACATGGTAAACGGCGGATTCGATTACGACAACGACACCGTGTTCCTTTACAAATACGAAGACGATTATTATTCGTACAAGTTCAAGCTCGATGTGGAAAACAAGACGTTTGAACTTATCGAAAGGGATAATCTTTTCGGCTATTACGAATATAACGACAAATACATCTACCTCGACGGTTTCGGCACAGGCTTCATAAAGATGGAAGGCGCAAGTTACACAAAAGTGAAACTATCCTACACCAAAACGGCAAACGAGATAGCGGTCAAGTTTATCGACGCTCCATACACGTTTGCGTACGGCAAAGAAGCGACGTTCTATCTTGCGGCGTTCGGAAACGTTCTTACCGTAAAACAGATGGAAGGCGGCGACTTCGGAGGAGTTGAGTTTGTCAATTCGCACATTGTAACCGGCGCAATCGTAAAGCTCGACGATACGGCAATTGACGGAACCGGCTCGGTAGAAAGAAAGAATAGGTTTTGGTCTGCGCTTCACATAATCACTGCCGACGGTGAACTTAGCGACGTTCAAAAGCAAGCATGTACCGACGTCAGTGCAGTCGGCGGTTGGACAAAACCCGGATTCTATCAATTCAGCGTCAAGCTAGAATTGAACGGTGAGGAAATCACGTCTTATTATGCAATGCAAATATTGCACAATAAACTGTATAGCAAGAATTCGTGGTTGGCAGTGTATCCGAGCGGCGTTTCAAACAATTCGGTATCGCTTACAATCGATCAGTACGGCAGAGTGATACTCAACAGCGGCGACAAATACACGGGCTATGCGAATCTTACCGACAACACGACGTTTAGTTCTAATCTCAAAAATGCGACAGGCAATGTTGTCAAACTCGAGGTTACGCGCGTGGACGACGGATTGATATCGGTCAGGGCGACGGGCGCTATTTTGCTTAACGAGTACTTCTCGGCAGGCGCAGTCGAGGTCGCAGGCGGGAACGGCGCAGTAATAAGAAAAATCACGTATAACGGCGCGACCAAGTATATGTTCTCGACTTCCGCGATCGGCACGATGACGGAACTTGTCGATATCCAAACGCTCTCGGGAACCGATCTCGAAAACGGCGCGGTTATCACGTTTGTGCATGAACAAAAGACGTATATTGCCAAGATCGTAGCATGGGGCAACGTGGAAAGCGGATTGCTTCTCAGCGACGCAAACAGAGGCACGTACTCTTGCGAGGGACAGTCGGATCTCGTTGTGGACGGATTCGGAGGAGTCAGATTCGAAGGGAAGAGCGGAACTTACACTGAGAACGCCGACGGTTCGATACTTGTTGCGATAGGCTCAGACATGCGCGTGTTCAAGTTGGACGCAAGCAATCACACCTACAATGACGGAGTCAAACTCGATGAAACGCTGGTAAAAGGCAAAACGTTCAGCGCAAAATACAGCTTTATTTGCCCGAACGGCGACGGCTATCTGTACAATGCCAATACGGAATTTGTGTTTGGCGAAAACGGCAAAGTTACGGTCAATTCCAAGTCCTCCGAACATGACGAAGGAGAGGACGCTTGCACGAGCGATACGTACAAGCCCCCGTTTGCAGGCAACGGCACTTATACGGTCAGCGGAAACACCGTAACGATCAATGTGAGCGGCGCAACGTTCACGTTCAAAATCACCGACGTTTCTGTTGTCAACGAGCTTGTTTGCACCTCGACGACATTGGATTCTAAAACGGACCAAGGAGCGTTCGGCGTAGGCACAAAATTTTCCGCATAATAAAATAAAAAAATCGATTGTCAAAAAATTGACAAATAGTCAATTTGGACTTAGAATATTTGCATAATATAGCAAAGTTCCGCAAAAAGCGCATAAAAATGCGCATTTTGCATCAGAAATCGCATATTTTGCGAGAAAAATTGAATAAAATAGTCGCTTTGATGTGCGCACACGAGGTACGGGTGCGCATATCGTAGTATCAAAAAGCAATAAAAGTGAGCAAAAAATCGCTTTTTTTTACACAAATTCGCCCGAGAAAAAACTCGATGTGGCGACACTCAAAATTGTATCAATCGATAGCATTATATAAAGGAGAAAGACAATGAAACGCAACAGAATTATGTTTGTGATTGCAATCGTTGCAATATTGGCGGTTTTGTTCGTTGCTTGTGATGAAGGGGCGCAACCCGAACATACTCATACATACGGAGCATGGGACATCACAACGGCACCGACAGAGGACGCTGTAGGCTCTGCAACGAGAGCATGCGCTTGCGGTGACGTTGAAACGGTGGAACTCGCAAAATTGAGCGATACTACCGTATGGACGGTCGAGGCAAGCCAAGACGCAACTCACACTAGCAAAGGTTTCAAAGTGTACAAGTCGGCATACGGCTCCGTTGCTGTAACGACCGAAAAGACGACAGAGCACGCTTATGGGGCATGGAATCTTACAAAGGCTCCGACCGTAGACGAAGAAGGTTCTGCAACGAGAGTATGCGCTTGCGGCAGCGTTGACAACGTTAATGTACCGAAACTCAGCGACTCGTCTGTGTGGACAACAATAACCAGCCAA
>JBNMJA010000102.1:0-4070 GCA_050873585.1 Bacillota bacterium
CACAATAAACTACAATAATCATAACAACCGTTTTGCGCTTCGTCCTATATGAGCGAAGCGCAAAACATAACGTTTTTTATTTCACACTATAGGACAAAACAATGAGCATTGCTGACAAAATTTTTATCGATACTTGCAGACAAATTCTTGACGAAGGAATAAGCGACGAAAACCTCCCTGTGCGCCCCAAATGGCTTGACGGAACACCTGCGCACACAATCAAAAAGTTTTGCATCGTCAACAGATACGACCTCTCAAAAGAGTTTCCAATCATCACGCTTCGCCGCACCGCTTTCAAATCCGCAATCGACGAAATCCTTTGGATTTGGCAAAAAAAGAGCAACAACGTGCACGATTTGAACTCACATATCTGGGATAGTTGGGCGGACGAAACAGGCTCTATCGGCAAGGCATACGGATATCAACTCGGCAAAAAAAGCGTATATCCCGAGGGTGAATTCGACCAAGTGGATAGAGTGCTTTTTGACCTAAAACACAATCCGCAATCGAGGCGTATCCTCACAAATATCTACAATTTTGAGGACTTGCACGAGATGCACCTCTACCCTTGCGCATACTCGATGACTTTCAACGTCACGGGTAACAAACTCAACGGAATCCTCAATCAACGCAGTCAGGACACCCTCACCGCAAACAACTGGAACGTTGTGCAATACGCCGTACTTTTGCATATGTTTGCGCAAGTGAGCGGACTGGAAGTCGGTGAATTCGTACACGTGATAAGCGACGCTCATATTTATGACCGTCACGTCCCCATCGTCGAAGAGATTCTGAAGAATCCGCAATACCCGGCTCCGACCTTCAAAATGAACAAGGATATCAAGAACTTCTACGATTTTACCGTTGACGATTTTGAACTCGAAAACTATCAGTACACCAAACTCGACAAGAAAATCGAAGTGGCAATCTGACAAGAATCGAGGTTGTAATCTAACATAATACGTGCGACAATCCGATATAAAGTAAGGTTGCAATCCGACACGAATCGAGTTTGTAATCTAACATAATTCGGGCGACAATCCGACAAAAATCGACAGATTTCTGTATCAAAAATCCGCACAAAATATCAAAAATCGGTTGTAAAAAAGTTCAAAAACGTGCAAAAAACCGCTGAAAAACGCACGAAAAACAACGCAAAATCGCATAAAATCTCAAAACGAAATCGCACAAGCAAACAACCTCAAACCAACGGTCGTTCGCAACGTGAAATCGCATAAACGAACAGCCTGAAACGAGCGAACGTTTGCGACCTGAAATCACATTGAGGCAACATTCAAATTTCAGCAACTCGCAACGCAAACAAAATGAGCGACGATAGAAAATCGACGGTCGCTCGCGAACGAACGAGTCCGAAAAAAAAAACGAAAATGAAAACAATATTTGCAGTTGACAACAAATGGGGATTGGGCAAGCAAAACGGCTTGCTGTTTTCTCTCAAAGAAGATATGCGCCATTTCGTTGCGCACACCAAAGGCAAGACCGTCGTTATGGGCAGCAACACTCTGCTCTCTTTGCCAAACGGTATGCCGCTGAAAAATCGCACGAATATCGTTCTCAATCCAAACGGTGACGACGAGGACGCAAAAGAAAAAGGATACGTGCTTGTGAAATCTTTGGACGAACTTTTTTCGACACTCAAAAAATGCGACCTCGAACAAGTTTACGTCATAGGCGGCGCAATGATGTATCGCACGCTTCTGCCCTATTGCGACACGGCGTTCGTCACAAAGGTTGACGCAGACGGAGGCGCGGAAGTTTTCCACGAGAATCTCGATCGACTCGAAAACTGGCAACTCGTCGAAAAAGGCGAGCCAATCGATGACAACGGATATAAGATTTGCTTCTGCACTTATAATAATAATAACGTAAAAGAGTTCTAGTATTAATTTATTACAGAAACTCATTCGCAGACGGAACACGAGCCGCAAGGCGGCGAGCCAAGGGAGCGCCGAACTTGACGGATAGTACAAGAATGCGTGGCATTCTGTTGCGTAGCCGCCACGCAGGCGAAGTGGCATAAGAAGAAAACGGCACTCTTCTATGTGAGTGCCGAGTGTTGTCCCCCGCTACGCGGTCGCCGTGGGTTCCCTTTTAAGGGGGAACGGCGATAGGGAAAACACGTGAGGAAAGGGAAAATTGCATTTAAGTTCCAACGCTCATGCTTGTTATTATAGAAAGTTATAAAAAAAATCCCGCAAGAATGCGGGATTTTTGATTTCGTAAATTCGCTTAAACTCAGTTGTCGCTTGCGATGATCTTGTTGAATTGCTCAAGAAGCAATGCCATTTGTGCGGCTTCTTCGCTTTGTTGTTGAGTTTGTGCAGGTGCAGGTTGCGGTGCGGGTGCGGGTTGCGGTGCAACCGGTTGTTGATAAACGGGTTGTACGGGTTGTTGATAGACAGGTTGCGGTGCCGGTTGCGGTGCGTATTGAACGGGCGCTTGTTTGGGTTGTGCCGCTCTCTTCACGACGGGCGCTGCATTGACTTTCTTGTAACCTGCGTTGAGCACGGTTTGAGTGGTCGCTTTTGCGTCGAGCATGATGACCTTGTTGCAAAGAACGGAGTTCTTGTCGGGCTCGATGACGCCTGCGACGACGTCTTTGCCGTATGCCTTCAAATAAGCAATGAGCGGAGTGATGTCGCCGTTGCCGTAGATGAGGAAGAAACCGTCAATGTTGGGGAATTGAGCAAGTCTTGCCGCGTCGATAACTTGACGAAGGTCGAGTTTGCCCTTTCTCTTTTTGGGAAGTGCAGAAAGTGCGTCGTAACTGTTTTCTTGAATAAACTCGCCGTAGTCTTTGGTACGTTTTGCGGAATATCCGTAGAATTTGCACGCCGCGATTTCGCCGATGCGAGAAAGCTCTTCAAGTGCGGATTCAAACACGCTGAACGGAACTCTGACGCTCTCGATATCTGCAAGAACTACATATTTTTTGCTTGCTGCCATAATCTTCTTCTCCTCTTTCAAGTCGCAAAAAGCGGACTTGTAATACTCTTTTTATATTGATAAACTCATTTTAATACAAAATATGCGTTTTGTCTATACTTTTTTTGCTCTTTTGTAATAAAACGCCCATTGCTGAACGAAACCGGCGTATTCGCCGTATTTCTGAACGAGCAAATCGGACATTTTTTCGGGCGCGACGCCCTCGTATTCGCTTTCGAACGCTTTTTTGATCCACGTGTCTACGGGGAAAACGTCAAAGCGTGAAAATCCGAAGAGCAAGGCGCAATCCGCAACTTTTCTGCCAACGCCGTATAATGACAAAAGTTTTGCGCGAAGATCGGGCGTTGAGAGTTTTTGCCACTCGTCTACGTTTTGTTCGAGCATGGTTTTGGCAACTCTGTCAAGATACGCCGCTCTATACCCTGCCCCTATGCTTGCGTAGAAATCTTCTCCTACGCTTGCAAGCGACCGAACGCTCGGGAAAGCGTGATACTCGCCCATATCCTCGCCGAGTGCATTGCATATACGTTCTATTATGCCTTTGATTCTGGGAATATGATTGTTTTGCGAGATTATGAAAGAAAAAATCGCTTCCGTCGGGTCTTGGCGCAGAATGTGGATGCCTTTGCCATACTCTATCGCCTCGGAAACGAATCCGCCGTCCGAAAATCTTTGCTGTATACCTGCGTAATCGGTGTCGAAATCAAAATACTTTTCAAAGAACTCTTTGTCGTCGCATTTGACGATATACTCGTTGCCTAAATCGGTGATTTGCGCCATATGATTTTTTGCGCAAACCTTGAAAGCGTTGCCCTCTTGCACGAAACGAAAAACCTGACCGCAGTCAAGCGTTTGTCCGACGTCGAAAGTCGAGGTTTTGGGAAAGGAAAATTCAACTTGATTCATAAGTATTGTTATGCGCGCGTGCGTGCGCCTACGGCGCAGTTGAGGAATATTCGCATTGCCGTCTATACAAGAGTGGTCGTTTATCACTTTTAATGCAATTTCCCCCTTCCTCACGTGTTTCCCCTACCGCCGTTCCCCCTTAAAAGGGAATCCACGGCGTCCGCTCCGCGTGGGGCAACACTCGGCACTCACATAGA
>JBNMJA010000103.1:0-4035 GCA_050873585.1 Bacillota bacterium
TATCTGCTTATCCTTCCAGTCGTTTTCGAGTTTTCTGTTCATAAGTCCGCTTTCAAACACCATATTGAACACGTCCTCGTGTGCGCCGACGTACACCGTTTCGCACTTATTTTCGATGATGAAGTTCACGAGGTCGTCACGGAGCATAAATGCGAGTTGCGAGTCGCTTATCTCAAATCCACCGGGGCAATCCTTGCAAGGTTGAAGCATAAACTCGTCGAGCGGCGCTCTCGTTTTCTTTCTCGTGAGTTCAACGAGTCCGAGCGAGGTGAATCCAACCGTCGAAGTTTTCATTCTGTCGGGTTTTAGTGCCTCTTTGAGAGTTTCCAGAACATTTTGGCGATGCTCTTCCATCGTCATATCGATGAAGTCGATGATCACGATTCCGCTGATATTGCGCAATCTCAACTGCGATGCGATACACTCCGCCGCCGCAAGATTGGTCTTGTAGACGGTGTCTTCTAGGTGGCTCGAGCCGACGAATTTGCCCGTGTTGACGTCTATGACGGTGAGCGCCTCGGTTTTGTCGATGACCAAATACGCGCCGTTTGGCATAACCACTTTTCTGTCGCAAAGGTGATTTATCTGCTCTGACACGCCGTAGAAACTCACTATGTTTCTCTCGCCTTCATACAATTCTATCGGCTTTCCGACCTTGCCCGCAAGTTGTTTTGCAATCAACTTGTCGTTCACCACGACGCTGTCGACGTCCTCGTGCATGGTTTCGCGCACCGCTCTTTCAAAAAGGCTTGCCTCTTCAAACACGAGCGAGCACTCTTTTGCGTTTGCGTAGTCTTTGCGTATTTGCTCCCATCTTTCGATGAGCGTCTGCATTTCGTTTGCCAAGTCCTCGTCGCTTGCCTTTTTTGCGGCAGTACGGATGATATATCCCATACCCTCGGGACAAATTGACGAAACGTACTCTTCAAGGTATGCGCGGCGTTTCCCGTCGTCGATTTTCCTCGACACTCCCGCAAACACCGACAGCGGCAAAAGCACGAGGTAGTAACCCGGGATGGTCACGCCCGTCGTCAGTCTTGCGCCCTTTTGTCCGAGAGGTTCTTTGACCGCCTGACACATAATGACGTCGCCTGCAGACACATTGAAAGGCTTGCCTTTGGGCATATCTTGTTCGAGTCCTCTGCTGTCGACGAGCGAATCGCCCGTATACAAAAAGCCGTTGCGCTCCTCGCCGATATTGACGAAAGCCGCTTGCATACCGCCGATAACGTTCTCCACTTTTCCCTTGTAGAAATTGCCGACGATACCTCTGAAGTTCGCGCGTTCGACGGAAAAATCCAACAGTTTTCCGTCGTCGACTATAGCCGCGCGCGTACAATACGGCGTGTAGTCGAGAATGAGTTGTTTCATTTTGCTATATATCCCTAAAAAATTATTATCGATTTCAGGTTGCAAAAAGCAAAAAAACGAACTATACGCCGAAATGGCGCAAGTCCGTCTTTAGTTTTGCAGATATTCGTCAACGGGCACGAGTTTCCCTTCGACGTCAACGTATTGAGCGACTTTTTCTATATCGCACAATTTCAAATTTGCGCCGAGCAATGCGTTGATATTGTCAAGAATTCTGTCGGGGCGCAGATTCACACTACCCGAAGCGAGTCTTGCGGCAAGTTTGCCGTTGCTTTCAAAGAAAGCAAAAATCTTGCTCGCAACGTTTTCGGTGACTATTTCACCTTTCTTTTCGTATTTGACTTCAAAGTCGTCTCCGGCGTTTATCTCTCTGTACGGCACGTCGAAAACGTAGTCCGCACACACCACTTTCGCTTGAAGATTCGGATTCTTTTCGCAAGTAAAAACCTTGCTTGCCTTCAAGTCGTCGGGCACTGCGGAATTGTATTTTTCAAAAACTTCCTGTGCGCTTTCGTCGCTGTCTATGGACAAATACTCCGCCTTAGACGAAATCCCCAGAGAAAGAGGCGGCGAGAAGAACATAAGAGCGTGCGGATTGAACCCTTGCGAATATTTCACCGCAATCTTGCCCCTTCTTATCACCCTGTCCATATGGCGCAAAAGGTCTATGTGCGATATGAAGCAAACGCTTCCCGTTTTTTGATATTTTAGAACTATCATATCGTGCATCTCCCGAGTCTGTTCGCACCGCAACCGTTGCAACCTTCGCGGCAGTTTTTGGTTGTGACGCCTTCGTATGCGAGTTCACGCTGTCTGAGAAGGTACTTTTTGCTCACGCCCGAGTCAATAAACTCCCACGGCAACGTTCTATCGAGCGGAATCGCGCCGTAATAGTCCTCCATTTTCAAGCCGCAATCGGCAAACGCCTTCTGCCATACGTCCCACTTGAAATGCTCGCTCCAACCGTCGAATTTCGCGCCGAGTTCGTACGCTCTTTCGATGACGTAGGATTGTCTTTTATCTCCTCTTGCAAGCGCCGCTTCGAGCACCGACGTTTCCGCGCCGTGCCACGAGAACGTAACGCTTTTTATTTCTCGCAAAAGTCCTCTGAGATAGTTCTGCTTGCGCTTCATCTCGTCCATAGAGATTTGCGCTTCCCATTGGAAAGGCGTGCAAGGCTTGGGGATAAACACCGCGCAACTCACCGAAATGTTCAATCCTCTCTTGGAGCGTTTTTGCCAATAGAGTTGTTTGAGCCGCTTGCAAATCTCGGCAATACCTTGGATATCCTCGTCCGTTTCCGTGGGCAAACCCATCATAAAATAGAGTTTTACGCTGTCGTAGCCTGCCTCGAAAGCCACAGATATCTTGTCGATTTCCTCTTCGGTGACGTTTTTGTTTATGACGTTGCGCAGCCTTTGCGTACCCGCTTCGGGCGCAAACGTGAGCGAACTTCTTCTCGAATTGTTTGCCATATCGGGCTTGAAACTGCTTATTCTCAAACTCGGCAAAGCGAGATTGATGCGTTTTTCCTTGCAATATTCGCCAAGTTCCTTTTCGAGTTCTTCAAGCCCCGTATAATCGCTCGTCGAAAGCGAGCAAAGGGAAATCTCGTTGAATCCCGTGCTGTCCACCATCTCTTTTGCGATTTGAGCGCAACGCTTTGCGCTTCTCTCTCTTATCGGGCGATACCAGAACCCTGCCTGACAAAATCTGCAACCGCTTGCGCAGCCACGATACAGTTCGAGCGTGGCTCTGTCGTGCACCGCCTCTATGTTGGCAACGAGCGGACGAGTGGGATACTCCGCGTTCTCAAAATCCTGCACGACGGCTTTGACAACCACTTCGCCCTCTTGGTGAAGAGAAGGAACGTACGCGCCTTCCATACCCTTGACTTTTTTGAGGATTTCCGCTTTTGAAAGACCTTGTTCTCTTCCCTCCGTGACGACTTTGAGAATGGCAATATCCGCCTCCTCTCCCTCGCCCACGAGGATTATATCGAAAAAGTCCGCAAACGGTTCGGGATTCACCGAACAAGGACCGCCCGCAAGCAAAATGGGATAGGAATCGTCGCGATCCTTCGCTCTGAACGGGATCTGCGCCAAATCGAGCATATACAGCACGTTCGTGTACAACAGTTCGAATCCGACGGAAAAACCTATCACTGTAAAATCTTTGAGAGGCTTTTTCGTTTCGAGCGACAGAAGCGGAATATTATTTTCTTTGAGTTTTTTCGCAAAGTCCGGTGCAGGCGCATAGCAACGCTCCGCAACGTAGCCTTCCGTCTTGTTGACGATATCGTACAGTATCGCAACGCCGAGGTTGCTCATACCGATTTCGTAAAGTTCGGGAAAACAAAAAACCATATCCCCTTTTCTTTCTTTGTTCATATCGGGGATATTCCATTCACCGCCGGCATATCTTGCAGGCTTTTCCACTTCCGAAAGCAGAGCGAAATATTTTTTCTTGTAATCTTGATCTTGCATCGCTGTGTTGTATTTATCGTTAAGATTTGAATAAGTTCTTTATCTCTTGTTTGTCCGCTTGCGTGCAAAAGCACGCACACCAAGCAAGCGATATAGCGCAACTGCGGTTGGAGTTTTTATCCCTGTCCGAACCGATAGCGTGTATCGATTGCGCGGTTAGTAGTGCATAAACCTAACA
>JBNMJA010000104.1:0-3939 GCA_050873585.1 Bacillota bacterium
GGGCTCATCTCTTTATAGACGTATTCAACCTTATCGTCCTTGCCGTTTTCTTCTTGCGCCACTTGGTTTTCTATGACGTTTTCCGTCTGTTCGGTCGCATTTTCGACAACTGCGGTTTGCTCGTTTTCAAGAGCGGTTACGTCCTGTGCGTCAGAGTCGTCGATGTTTATGTTTTTCAAGTCTTTTTCTTCCATAATTCACCTACTATTTGCTGAGTTTGACGCGCGGGTCAACGATTGAGTACATGATATCGGACAACAGTGTGCCGATAACTGTCAAAACCGCAAGGAACATGTTGTATCCCATAACGAACGGGATATCGCCTTCCTTCAAAGCCTGATATGCAAGACGTCCGATACCGTCGATGCCGAACACTTGCTCTGTGATCATCATACCGCCGAACAAAGACGGCAAAATTCCCGCAAGCAAAGTTGCGAGCGGAATGAGCGTATTTCTGAAAGCGTGCTTGTAGATTACCGTTTTTTCGGACAAACCCTTGGCTCTTGCCGTTCTTATGTAGTCGGCGTTGAGCACTTCCAAAGTGTTTGTTCTGGTATATCTCATAAGACCGCCGATAGACAGGAAAACGCTGACGAAAATGGGCAATACCATATGTTGCAGCATGTCGCCGAATTTTGCCATTTGACCTGCAAAATCGTTTGCGTAGTCCATGCTTGCGTTGATAAGTCCGTTCGGAGGCAAAATTCCGAGGTCGACGGAGAAAATCTTGATTGCGATTGCCGCAAAGAAGTATGTCGGCAAGGAAATACCTACCATAGTAAGCACCGTGGTTATGTAGTCGCGAGCGGAATATTGATGCGTTGCGCTTGTGATACCAAGCGGAATTGCAATCAAAAACTGCAAAATCGTCGCTATAAACGCAATCGCAAACGAAATCCACATATTCTCGCTTATGACTTGCCCCACAGGCTTTTCGTACTTAAACGATACGCCCAGGTCGCCCCTGCACATATTGCCGAGCCACTTGAAATATCCGCCCATTATACCCTCGAAAGACGAGTCGCCTATTCCGTACAATTCCTTGAATCTGGCGATGTCCTCCTGAGTAATCGTTCCGGCTTGAAGTTGTTGAGAATACTTCAAATCCACATAATCGTTAGGCATCAATCTGACCATAGTGTAGATGATAATAGACACGCCTATCAGGATTATTATGGAAATGAGTATTCTTTTGACGATATATTTAAACATCTTTATACACGCGCGCATTTGAGGCGAGTTGCCTCAAATCGCGCTTTTCCTCATAGTATTTTCGCGCCGTAGCGCATTGCTTTATTGTTATTTTTCAGTAACGAGCGACACGTTCCAAATCTCGCTTGTCAATCCCTTGAAGGGTGAAAGCTCTTTTACCGGAGTAAACGTGCTTGCGTCAATCTTCTTGGTGTTGTACGCAAACAAGTCTTTTCTTTGGTAAGTCGGAAGCTCGATTGCAAGCCGCATTACGATATCGAGTGCGTCGCTGTAATCTTGTGCTCTCGACTCTTTGTCCTCGGTCTTACGAGCGCTTTCGATAAGCGCCGACAATTGATCGATAAGATCGCGCTCGGTTTCATACTTATTCGTCGTATCGTTGAGTATTTGTTTATAACCCCAGTTGAGTACGGAAGTTGCGGTAGATTCCTTGTGATAGACCTGATACATATCGGGGTCGATCGTGGAGCCCCATGCGGCAGCCCATACCGTGAGGTCGCCCGTGGACAACTTCTTGAGTGCGTTGGAGTCCGTTGTTACAGTGATTTGGAATCCGCACTCGTTGAGCACTTCTCTTGCGTGCAACATTGCGTTGAATGCCGGGTGGTCGGTCTCTTCGCCTGCGATAGTAAACGTGTATTTGAGCGTATCGCTGCCCTTGTAGTAGATACCTTCGCCGTTGAGGTTGTAGCCTGCGCTTCCAACCAACGAAGTGATAAATCTCCTTTGTTGTTCTTCGTTCATCTTTTGTCCGGAAACAAGTCCTTCGTTTCGGACAAAATCGCTGTAATAGGGATTGACTACGGTCAAGTCTTCGGGCACTGCGCTGCCGATGTACGGATAGTACGGAGTCGGATCTTCCGTGCCGTATTCGCCGTTGTTGTATCCGGGATACGCCCAGCTCGAACGTGACATAGAACGGTAAATCGGGCTTGCGGTCGTCTTGTAGTAATCAACTGTTTCTTGCGTGTTGATTGCGTGCATGATCGCTTGTCTTACCTCGATTGAGGGAACTTTACCTGCGTTGATACCGATATAACCGTAACCGAGAGTGGAAACGGATTGGCTTGCATAACCTTCGTGGCTGTTGATTTCTTCAATCGTTTCGGGTTTTGCGTTGGGCTCAGCAAAGTCAACCGCGCCCGTATAAAGCGTCGTCGTGATGTTGTTGGAGCCTACGACTTGATAACGCACTTTCTTAATCTTTGAGGGCCCCATGCAGAAGTACGGGTTTCTCTCAAAGTAGATAACGCCTTTGTCGTAGAATTCGCCGCTCGAAATGCCGTCTATGCCGCCGCTGGATTTGCTCGCCGCATATGCGCCTGCGCCGACGGGAACACCGACCTTGTTCGGATCTTTGACAACTTCGTTCATAAACGATTGCGACATAAATTCAACGCCAAATTCGTTTTCGTAGTTGAACGCATTGATATAGTTTTTGCCGTGCCAATTGGTCGAGGAATAGTAGTACATCGGAGCAATGCCGATTGCAAAGTTCCAGATTGCTTTGGGGTCAACGCCGTTGATGGTGATGGAAAGCACTTCGTTGAAACCTTCTTTCACGTTGCCGTTTGCGTCGTATTCGACGGGCCTGTATTCAACGCCTTTGACAACAACGCTTTCCGTGCGGTTTGCAAACTTGATACCGGAGATGTTTTCAACCTTCTTGGTGTGAGATTTTGCAAACTCTTCCATCGCTTGTTTTTCAAGGAACTCTCTAAGGGTTACGGAAGTGTTCCAATAAGACACGATTTCAACGATGTCTTTGGGCATTTTCTCTGTAAACACGATATTGATTGCTTGTTGTTTTGCTCTCTCTTTTGCTTGTTCTTCGTTCTCGCCTTCTCTGGGAACAGACCAGGATTTGATGCCTTCTTGGTCGTCGTTGAACACTTCCAATTTAGCCTCTTTCTTATTCCAAGTGATCATGCCCTCGCTGTAGAAGAATGCTTCTTGGTCAGTGGTGAGCAAGTTTTTGTAAAGAGTGCCGTCCTCAGACTTGAAGGAAATATCCTTGTAAGAGTCAACGTTGTTCGAGTAGTCGGTTGCAAGCTCTTCTTTAAACAATTCCGTTGCCTTTTGGAAGTCTACGACGACGTTATCGTTACCCGAGTTTGCGGCAGCGTACTCTGTAAGATATTGAGTCATCGCCTCAACGCTGTCGGCTGCGTCGTCGTGATCTTTGAGCACTGCCTTGCAAGCGTTGACAAGTTTGCTTATTCTGCCTTTCGCGGCAACGCTAAATTGCTCGTTAAATTTCTGTTGCTCGTCCGGATCTTGGCTTTGAGTGCAGTACGCTTTCAAACCTACGATATCCGTTGAATAAATGGTGCTCGAACCGGTATATGCAGGATCGAGGAACACGTAATAGTTGAAGAGCACGTCCTTGATCGTGAGATAAGAGCCGTTGGAGAAACGGATGTTGTTTTTGAGCACGAAGTAATACGTCGTGATATCTTCGCCGTCTGCGTATTTGGAGTCATAATCCTTTGCAACGACAGCCTCGTTGTCGCCGTAAGCAACGTTTCCGTCCTTATCGTTGGAAAGCATTGAGATTTGCGTCATACCCACAACGCTGTTGTCGGGACCCGTCGATGCAAAGAACGGGTTGAAAACTTTGTCAACCGCCTGCGTCGAGAAGACCAACGGGTCGTTTTCGTTGTCGTAAGCCGTTTGCTTTTTGTTGCAAGCCGCAAGCGCAATCATACTGGAAAGCGCCGTTACGAC
>JBNMJA010000105.1:0-3916 GCA_050873585.1 Bacillota bacterium
ATTTTATCAAAATTTACCATAAAAATAAATTCCTCCGCGCGGAAAACAGAAGAATTTTTGCATAAAAAAACTCCTCTATAATCCAAGATATGAATAGAATATCATATTTGTTTCCCTAAATCAATAACGTTGACGATTTTTTATGAAAAATTTGTGCTATTTACTTTAAAAAATTGATAAACGGCACAATATGTGGTATAGTGTCAATAGATATTTTGCTACGAAAAGTCAACAAGGCGGTATATTCGCGAATGAACAACTTCAATCTCAATCCACAACAACTTGCCGCCGTCAACGATACGGAAGGCGCGGTTTTGGTTATTGCCGGCGCCGGAAGCGGAAAAACGCGCGTTCTGACGGCAAGAGTGTGTCATCTCATAGAGACGGGCGTTGATCCGTACAACATTTTGGCAATCACTTTTACCAACAAAGCCGCCAACGAAATGAAAGAGCGTATCGAGAAATACCTCGGTTCGCAAAGCGTATGGACGAGCACGTTTCACTCTATGTGCGCTCGCATACTTCGCTTTGACGCCGATAAAATCGGCTAT
Source organism: Bacillota bacterium (assembly GCA_050873585.1). Taxonomy (GTDB): domain Bacteria; phylum Bacillota; class Clostridia; order Christensenellales; family CAG-917; genus CAG-475. The sequence goes on from JBNMJA010000105.1 coordinate 552, forward strand.
TCAAAGGATTTCACCATTTACACGGACCTCGAAAGCGAAAGAGTGGTAAAGAGAGTTTTACAAGATTATCCGCAAGCCGACCCGAAGAACAAAGGCGATTATTTATGGCATATTTCTCGTGCAAAAACGCTTGCTTTGTCTCCCGAGAATTATTACGACGCAATAAAAAACGACGACAACGACGCATACAATATCTATCAGGTCTACGCCAGATACGAAAAGGAACTTAAAACTTGCAATTGCATGGATTTTGACGACTTGTTGCTTAAAACCGTTGAGTTGTTTACCTCTTGCCCCGAAGTCTTGCAAAAGTATCAGAACAGATTCAGATATATCTGCGTTGACGAGTTTCAGGACACCAACAAACTTCAGTACGACATTGTCAAGATGCTTTCGAAAAAGAGCGGCAATCTTTTCGTCGTGGGCGACGAGGATCAGTCGATATACAGTTGGCGCGGTGCGGAAATCCGCAATATCCTCGATTTTCCGAAGGATTTCCCCGGCGCAAAGGTCTACAAACTCGAACAGAATTACCGCAGCACGACGTCCATTCTCAAAGCCGCGAACAATGTCATAAAGAACAACTCAAACCGCAATGACAAGAATCTTTGGAGCGAGATAAAAGCCGACGACAGCATCGAATATTACGAGGCGTACAACGACCGCGACGAGGCGACGTGGGTGGCAAGAGGTATAAACACACTGCACAGAAACGGCGAAAATTACAGCGATATAGCGGTTTTGGTGCGAGCAAACTCCGTTACGCGTCAGTTTGAAGAAGAATTCAATCTTCACGGCATACCTTACAAAGTTTTCGGCGGTTTCAGATTCTACGAACGCAAGGAAATCAAGGACGCGCTCGCATACGTCCGTCTTGCAATCAATCCAAGCGACAACGACAGCATTTTGCGAGTCGTCAACTATCCTAAACGCGGCATCGGAAACACCGCCGTTCAGGAACTCGTAGACGTAGCAAAAACAAAAAACACTTCGTTGTTTTCGGTGCTTTTGAATCCCGATTGGCTAACTCCGAATACTGCTAAAAAACTTGCTCCGTTCACGCAAATAGCAACGGATTTGGTGCAATTCTCAAAGCAAATGAAAGCAGTGGAGTTCGTGCAGTACGTGATTCGTCGAAGCGGACTCGAGAGCGCTCTTTCGCAAAGTCAAGAACCCGAGGACGCAAACCGACTCGAAAATATCGAGGAACTCGTATCGGCTGTGCAGCAATTCGAGCAAGACAACGACGGAGCAAGTATCTCGGACTTTATGCAATCCGTCGCACTCGTTTCGGATACGGACGAGATGAATTCGGAAGATTACGTCACGATTGCCACCATACACGCCGTGAAAGGTCTTGAATTCGACGACGTATTCCTCGTCGCACTCGAAGACGGAATATTCCCGACGCAACGCGCAATAACCGCCGGCGACGTTGAGGAAGAGCGCAGGCTTATGTACGTTGCGATCACGCGCGCCCGTAAAAAGTTGTTTGTTGTCAACGCTCGCCAACGCTATCGTTTCGGTCGCACCGAGTATTTGCCAAAGAGCAGATTCGTAGGCGAAATGAGCGGATTCAAATCCTCGATGAGATATGCCAATTCGTCTTATTCGACGCCGACTTTCGACCCAAAAGACCGCATAAAACTCGGCGTAAACAATCCGCAAACCGCCGCTTTCAAGAAGAATTTGTCAAACGGATTCTCGAAATCCTCTCTCGAAACGCCGAAAAAAGCGTCCGACGTTGATTATTCCAAGTTCAAAAAGGATACCATAGTCGAACATACGAAGTTCGGCAGAGGCATAATAATTCAGACCAGCGGCGACGGCGAAGACAAGATTGCGGCAATTGCGTTCAAGGGGCTTGGCGTAAAAAGATTCTCGCTCGCTATCGCGGCTGCAAGCCTCAAAGTTATAGGTAAGAGCGAAGAAGAGTGGACGGAATGATTTTTTCAAAGAAACACAACTGCGAGAAATTAATTTGACCGCATTAGATATACGGAAAATATGTAAAATTTCACAACCGTTATTGACAAAATCTAATCGATGATTTAAGCTTATAACGCTTGGCAAAGATTAAAAGCATAGGGACAAGGTATGAACAAACTCGCAAGAATGAAAGAGCTTGTTTCCACTCTCAACGAGTGGGCAAGATTATACTATGAAGAGGACGCTCCCGTCGTTGCAGACGCGGAGTACGATCGTCTGTACGACGAATTGCGGAATCTCGAAAATGAAGAAGGGTATTCTTTGCCCACGAGTCCGACTCATAGAGTAGGCGGCGCACCAAAAGGCAAATTCGAGCAATCAAAACATATTTTGCGCCTTTACAGTCTTGATAAGTGCCAGTCAAAAGAGGAGTTTTTCGATTGGTGCAATCGCATCGTAAAAACGGTCGGATATCTGCCTACTTTGACTTGCGAATATAAATTCGACGGTCTTACTCTCAATATTCTTTATGAAAACGGCAAAATCGTCAAAGCGTCCACGCGCGGCAACGGTGAAGTAGGAGAAGTCGTCACCGCACAAGTCAACACAATTCAAAAACTTCCCAAAACCATCGAATATAAGGGCAGAATCGAAATTCAGGGCGAAGGTATTTTGCGCCTTTCAAGGCTCAACGAGTACAATCTTACCGCAAGCGAGCCTCTAAAAAACGCACGAAACGGTGCTGCCGGAGCAATTCGCAATCTCAATCCGCAAGTCACCGCACAAAGAGGATTGTCTTTTTTTGCATACAATATCGGCTATAGCGATAAAACTTTTGCCACGCAGACCGAAATGCGTGAATTTTTGAAAGCCGAAGGTTTTGAAACCGAAGGTGACTTTGAAAAAGTCAACGATGCGGAATCTGCGATGAAATATGCCGACCGTACGGGTGAAAAACGTGAAAAACTCGATTATCTCATCGACGGCGTGGTGTTCAAAGTGGACGACGCACACTTGAGAGACGAAATCGGATTCACCGAAAAATTCCCCAAATGGGCGGTTGCATACAAGTTTAAGGCAGACGAGATGACGACGACGCTTCAGGACGTTGAATGGCAGGTTTCGCGCAGTGCCAAACTCAATCCCATTGCAATACTCGAGCCTGTCGATATCGGCGGCGTGACGGTGTCGAGAGCCACGCTCAACAACTACGGCGATATTCTCAAAAAGAAAGTGAAGATAGGCGACAAGGTTTTCGTACGTCGCTCCAACGACGTTATTCCGGAGATTATGGGCGTTGCAATCGAGAATCCGAACGCCGTTGCTATTCAAAAACCGCACGAATGCCCCGTGTGTCACGCTCCCGTCGTTGCAGACGCGGAGTACGATCGTCTGTACGACGAATTGCGGAATCTCGAAAATGAAGAAGGGTATTC
>JBNMJA010000106.1:0-3905 GCA_050873585.1 Bacillota bacterium
CTACTTTGCGGAGTTTCTTTCGCTTTTGGAACTGGTGAATCCGGACGAAAGGTATTTGGACGTAGTATCCGACAAGATGGACGACGATCCGCCGCAACTGAAAGACGGCAGGATAAAGTTACCGTCGAATATGTGGTTTGTAGGCACGGCAAACAACGACGACAGCACGTTTGCGATCTCGGACAAGGTGTACGACAGAGCGATGGTGCTAAATCTGGACAGCAAATCCGAAGTGTTCTACGCCAAGAAGGCGAAGAACGTACATATAAGAGCGGAGAAGTTTGAAGAACTGGTTGAGGACGCAAAGCGAGAGTACAAGATAACCGAGAGGAATATGAGAAGACTCGAAGAGTTGGACAAGTACTTGATATCACATTTTCATATCACGTTCGGCAACCGAATCATGAGACAGATATTGAACTATATTCCAATCTACGTAAGTTGCGGAGGGAAGGAGATAGACGCATTGGACGACATATTGTCCAAGAAGGTAATAAGGAAGTTGGAAACGCAGAATCTCATGTACGTGGGAAGCGAGTCCGAGAAGTTATGCGCGTATCTTGACGAGTTGTTCGGCGGCAAGATGACGATATGCAAAGAACACGTGCGCAGAATTGCAAGAAACGGCTAAGGTAACGAAATGAAAAACTTGATTGCTTATTTCAGAGGTTTGGTTTCATTCAAGAAAGCGGTTGCCGAGAATACGGAACACGCTGCTTTTCTCGATGCCGTAAAGCAATCCAATCCAAAAAAAGACAGGCTCGAAGTGACGCGTTATCGTTGCACTATCGACGAGGATTGGATCAACCGAATCGACGAAGGACTCGAAGCCATTGCAAAGGCGATTGCCGAAGAGAGGCAGTTCATTTTGTCAAACGGCGAAATCGTCCCGATAGAGAAAATCAAGCACGTTTCAAAGGATTCCGTATCTCACCTTGCAAGGCACAGCAATCTTATCACCAAGTTGCCCGAAGAGGGCGAAGACCTGATGCCCGAAAAGTTGTATACGGTTGAAAGATACAACGATTACGCAGTGTACGAAAACCGCTTTTTGTATATGCTTTTGCGTTATATCAACGACTTCGTGAGCATCAGATACGACGAAATCGTCAAGTATTGCAGCAGTTATTACGCCACTTTGACGATGGACAAGTCCGCCGAGAAGCCGGGCAGAAAACTTGCCTATGCCACGACGCTCGTAGAGCAAAGGACGGACGACAAATTCTTGCTCGAAAACAGCGATTGCAAGGAGATTATCGACAAAATCAACGTTTTGCTCAAAAAGGTGTCCGTGCAACTTTCCACGCCTCTTATGCAAGAGGTCGCAAAAGTGGCGATGCTCAAACCGCCCGTCACAAAAACCAACGTATTGAAGATGGACAGAAACTTCAAAGCGGCATTTGCGCTTTACAGTTTCATCATCTCATACAAGGAGCAGGGCTACGAGATCGAAGAAGTCAAAACCGTTATGAATCCGTTCTCGGAGGACGCGGCAGACGATTTTGCGCAAGGCGTGATGACGTCGTCCTTCATCGCGTACGAGTATGGTTTGGGGCTTCAAAAAACCATAAAAGAGCAGTACGAACTCGATGAAAAAGAGCGCAAAGACAAGGAGTTCTTTGAAAAACTCGAAAGACTCAAAAGGAGAGTAAAAGAAAACGGCTGTTCTTTGGAAGAATACGCGATTCTTCTCGAGGAAAGAAACAAGAAACTCGAAAAAGACAACGAAGAGCTCGGTTTGTGCAAACAAAAAATCGCAAAGCAGAAAGAGAAAATCGACAAACTCAATCAGGATATATCCGCGCTTTCGGGTGAAATCGAAAATCTGAAGAAAGAAATCGAAAATCTGAACGTAGCGCATCAAGAGGAAATCAACGCGCTTCAAGCGCGCCACGAGGCACTCCTCAAAGCGCAACAAGAGAAATTCGCGGGCGAAAAGCAAGCGATGCTTTCTTCCTTCGAGGCGCAAAAAGCGCAACTCAACCGAAACCACGCCGAAGAAATCGCTTTGCACACGCAAAAAGAGCAAGCGCTTCAAGAGCAAATCAGACAAAATCAACTTGCTTTTGAAAAAGAAAAACAGCAAATCGATTCAAGACACGCCCAAGAGGTGCACAATCTCGGCGAAACGATAGCAAACGGCAATGCGCAAATTGACGCTTTGAAAGAGCAAATCGTTATGCTCAACGGACAGATAACCGCAATCAAGGCACAAAAAGGACTCATCGGCAAGGAAGAAGATTTCTCGAGCAAGGAAAGATACGACGAACTCGAAAATCAAATCAAGGTTCTGAAAAAGATTTACGATGAGCAGTGGAAAAAAGTCAAAAAGAAAATCAAGGAAGAAAAAGGCTTTTACGCAATGACGCTCAAGAGCGAAAAAGAGAAGATGAAAGCGGAAAAAGAGAGCGCAAAAGCGCAAAAAGCCAAACTGAAATCCGAAAAGCGCGCCGAAACCGTGCAAGAAGTTCGAAACGGCGGCGATTTGCAAGAAGTGGAGCAAAAAGCAAGCGACGTTCAATCGGATATAAATCAAGTAACGGATGCGAAAGAGGCTCAAACACCCGTTGCGCCGAGCGTAAACGAGGCAAAAGAAGTCAAAACCGAAAACGACAATGTCTCCTCGAGTTCGCAATCTGAAATCAATCAACTCGAAGAGATAATCTAAAAATAAAAAGATAATCTGAAAATAATATGAGGAAGAAAAGAAACGACAAAAAACCGGTTGTCGCAAGAGTGTTCTTGTGCGTACTGATACTCGCATTTGCGGGGCTTTTGGCATACTCGCTGTACGCATATATCTCCGACGGCAACGAAGAGTTGGCATATATACGCTCCGAAACGCTGTATATTGTCGTCGGTTGCGCACTTTTGCTTCCTTTGCTCATAGTGTCCCTTCTCATACATATGGCGGCAGACAGGAGAAGAGCCAAACGCGAGAAGATAGAAATCGAGATGCCTGCGCCAAAAGTAGCGATTCAGCAACCCGTTGATTCCGCCCCCGAAGCGTTACCCGCCGTTCAGGCAGTGCCCGCAGTGCAGCCATCGCCCATAGCCACGGACAAGAATAAGAAAGCGGACAAAAAGAAAGAAAACGAGGGCGTTGGCAGATTCTGTATGCTCACGGATATAGAAAAGCGCAAAGATTCGTTTATAAGAGAGTCCTACGACGAAAACGTCACTCTCAAAGACTTCTGCGATTCCTTCCGTGCTTTTGCGGCAAGCAGAATGAGGCTTTATTACGATATAGAAGATATAAGAAGATTCGTCGCAGGCATGGGCGTATCTCATATATTGATTCTTCAAGGTATGTCCGGTACGGGTAAAACGAGTTTGGCGCACGCGTTCGGCGCGTTCGTTGAGAATCCGTCCACGATAATAGCCGTACAGCCTATGTGGAAAGAGCGCACGGACCTCGTGGGATATTACAACGAATTCACCAAGAAGTTCAACGAAACCACGCTTCTTGAAAAGATGTACGAAGCCAACTATTCCAAGGAAATGTACGTCACGGTTCTGGACGAAATGAACATAGCGAGAGTGGAATACTACTTTGCGGAGTTTCTTTCGCTTTTGGAACTGGTGAATCCGGACGAAAGGTATTTGGACGTAGTATCCGACAAGATGGACGACGATCCGCCGCAACTGAAAGACGGCAGGATAAAGTTGCCGCCGAATATGTGGTTTGTAGGCACGGCAAACAACGACGACAGCACGTTTGCAATCTCGGACAAGGTGTACGACAGAGCGATGGTGCTAAATCTGGACAGCAAAACCGAAGCGTTTTATGCCAAGAAGGCGAAGAACGTACATATAAGAGCGGAGAAGTTCGAAGAACTGGTTGAGGACGCAAAGCGAGAGTACAAGATAACCGAGAGGAATATGAGAAGACTCGAGGAGTTGGA
>JBNMJA010000107.1:0-3714 GCA_050873585.1 Bacillota bacterium
AAAGAAAATAAATGCGTTCGTTATCGCAAAAGATCCGAAATTCATTGCTTCGGCAACTCCGTATATTCAAAAACTCGCGGGCGTCGGAGAAGTTACGCTCGTCGAAGACAGAAGCGGCGTAGGCTCGAAGATCAGCGCTATCGTCACGCACGACGCGGAAATTCTCGTGCCGCTGGGAGATCTCATCGACGAGGATAAGGAAAAAGAGCGTATCAATCAGGAGATTGAACAAACTCTTCAAGTCATAAAAAAGACGGAAGGACTTCTCGCAAACACCGGATTCGTGTCGAAAGCACCGCAAAAACTCATCGATAACGAGAAAGATAAACTTCAAAAGGCAAACGAAAAACTCGCAAAACTCAAAGATAAACTCGCAATGTTCGAGTGAGGAGGCAAAGTGAGAATAAAAGACAGCACGAAGAGCAACCTCTGCTTTAAGCAGACGTGGAAATACTTTTTCGACAAGGGCGCGTATCTTATGCTTATGAGCGTCGCGCCTGCGTTGCTGTTGCCTTTTTTGATTTCGCCGTCGGCAAATCTCTATTATCTTTTCGATTTTGACAAAATTAATCCGCAGAATTTTGCGGATATGTACGTCAGTATGCGCGAATTGCCGTTTTCTTATTGGTATCTCGGCTTGATAGGACTTGCGCTATTGGTGTTTTTCGTTGCTATTATGTACGGCGTCATCGATACGCATATGCGTATAGGCGTGTTTACGATTGCGCCGAGCAGAGTCAAAACGAGGCTCAATTTCAACCTTTTGACTTCGCTCACTTTTTGCACGCTGACGCTCGTGTTTTTCGAGTTGTTCAACGTGCTTGGGACTGCGCTGTATTATCTATGGTGGGTAACGTTCAAGAGCAGGGTGACATGGCTCGTATTCTCGTCGCTCACGCTGGTCGTTATGCAGATTCTGATGATTCACGTAATGTCCGTAATGATACTGTGGCCGCCGTTCTGTCTGCATACGGGACTTCCCAAAAAAGCCGCGCTAAGACAAGCGGTGCGAAGTATTTCCGGAAGAGTCGGAAAAAACTTCTTTACGATATTCGTCGTGCTTCTTCCCGTCGAGATATGCATGATAGTCACGGGCGCGCTCAATTGCGGTGTGATTGCGGAATTTCTTCTCGACGCAATCGCATATCTTTACGTCGTGCCGTTTTACATTACGCTTATGTACAATATCTTCTATGAGGTTACGGGTACGGAACGTATGGACCTCGAGATGAAGGAAAAGGATATCTGGTCAAAATAATTTTCGCAGGGCTTTGCCTTGCAAACAAATATGAGGCGCACGCCTCGGAGAATAGTATGGAATTTAAGTATTCGTTATCACTATTGTTTTCAAATATGGGTCACGCCGCAAAGATCTTTTTGTGGATCGTGATCTCGCTCGTGCTGTCGTTTGCCATAGGCGCGGCAATCATTCTTCCGATATGGAACGTGCTTGCCTCGACTACGGACGTGAACATTTGCGTCAATGCAATCAAGGACACTCTTACTACGGTGTGGGACGGCTCGAACACAATTAGAAGCGCACTTGCAGACGTGTTGCACCACGTCACCGATATTTTCGGCATTCTCGCCCAAAATCCCGGCGTGACGGTAGGACTCGTTTTTGCAGGCGTATTCGTATACGCATTCTATTGCTTTGTGTTCGGACTTTCTTATTATATCAACGCAGATATCATAAACAATCTTATGGCATCCAATATGCGCTACGGTTTCGCGAGCAATATGGCGCTCAATTTCAAGAAGTGTTGCAGATATTCGGGCGCAAGACTGACGATAACTCTTCCGATAGACTTGATTTTTGAAACGATTATGCTTTTAATCCTTTTTGGATTGTTCGATAAAATCGGGTTCTTCGTCGTGCCTATTCTGCTTGTCGTGGGAATCACGATTTGTTCATTGCGCGCCACGCTTTTTGCAGGGTGGTTGCCACGAATGATTTTCCATCCCGAAGAAAGCGTTTACACGAGTTTTACGAGAAGTTTGACTTACGTCAAGAGCAACGTCGGAGGACTTTTCAAATCCTATGCGGTGACTTTCTCTATCGTGTATCTCATCACTACGACTTTTGCCGTGCCTACGGGCGGACTTATGTCGCTGATTCTTCCGAGTATGTACTACTTTATGCTTCGTGCAATCGAACTTATCGGTTATTACAAGACGAAGGGCTTCAGTTTCTATACCGACGCGACCACGGTTATCAACACCGTCGAGTATGGGTTCAGAGCAGAGCAACAAACCGAAAAATTCGATTTCGACGAACAGGAAGAAGATAGGAAGCAAATCACTATCGACGAGTACGTGAAGGACGGCAAGGATGCAGAATAAGCGCAAAACCTTGCATCTAATCGGACAAAACAGAAACGCAAAAGACCGACAATAAGGACTTATAAGGAGCGAATATGAAGTTTAGAATGAATTTCGGCGTGGCGAAAACCGTCATCGTCACAATCATAGTTTTGGGTGCTCTGGCAATAGGAGGACTGGATATCGCTATGCTCGCAGGCGCAAACGGAGTTGCAACTTCGCAACCTGCCGTGGCGTGGGTGTCTATCGTCGCCGCCGTGATTATCGCCGTTGCCGCACTTCTTGTGCTTTTCAACAGTTATTACGGCTTTAAGGACGACAAAATGGTTGCCGTACTCGGATTTTTCGTGGACAGAATCAAGTACGACGATATCGTGTGCATAAAACAGAACAGCCTCACGGGCGAGATTTATCTCGTCACGAAAGGACTTAAAGAGTCGGACGGCGAGATGAGCTTCAGAGTGAATATTTCTCCGTCGAAAACCGACGCGTTTATCCACGAAATGCGCAATCATATCGGAGAAATCATCGTCGAGGTTTTCACTCCCGAAAAGAAGGACAAAAACAAAAAATAATTTGACAATTAATAAAGAGATTAACTCTGTTAATCGTTTTGGAGTATATCGGCAAAAATCGTATGATAAGACTTGTAAATGACAAAGTTTTTTATCTTGACGGTCGGCTCGTCTTTGGCGAGGAGATCGCAAAACGCGGCGTAAAACCCCTCGGAAGAAAGGGGACGATTGCCTACGGGATTCTTTCAAAACACAATATTTCCGAGTGCGACGAAAAACTGAAAATACGCTTCGACACAATGGCGTCGCACGATATAACCTACGTCGGCATAATTCAGTCGGCAAAGGCAAGCGGACTCAAAGAGTTTCCTCTTCCGTACGTTTTGACAAACTGTCACAACGCGCTTTGCGCCGTCGGCGGCACGATAAACGAGGACGACCACGTTTTCGGACTGTCCTGCGCAAAGAAGTACGGCGGAATTTACGTGCCTGCAAACGTTGCGGTTATACATAGTTTTATGCGCGAAAGATTTGCCGCTCCCGGGAAAATGATTCTCGGCAGCGATTCTCACACTCGCTACGGCGCAATCGGTACGCTTGCAATCGGCGAGGGCGGTCCTGAACTCGTCAAGCAACTTTTGAAGCGTACATACGATATAGATTATCCGCGCGTTATTGCCGTTTGTCTTACGGGCAAAGTACGCAAGGGGGTTGGTCCGCAGGACGTTGCGCTGGCGCTTATCGGCGAAGTCTTTAAGAGCGGTTTCGTTAAAAACGCCGTGCTCGAATTTGTCGGAGACGGCATTGCGAATCTTCCTATGGAATTCAGAAACGGCATTGACGTTATGACCACCGAGAGCGCGTGTCTGTCGTCAGT
>JBNMJA010000108.1:0-3711 GCA_050873585.1 Bacillota bacterium
TAAAAAAATAATAACCTAACTTGCAAATTCAAGTTAGGTTATTCGTGGTGACCCTACCGAGGTTCGAACTCGGGTTACCGCCGTGAAAGGGCGATGTCTTAGACCACTTGACCATAGGGCCGTTTTTGTTTTATTTGGTGGAAGTTACAGGACTCGAACCTGTGACCCCTTGCTTGTAAGGCAAGTGCTCTAACCAACTGAGCTAAACTTCCGCGTGGATTGCTCCACTATGGTAGCGGCGATCGGATTCGAACCAATGACCTGCCGGGTATGAACCGGCCGCTATAACCAACTAAGCTACGCCGCCATATCGTTTGGATTGTTGCTGAGGGGAGCGCATCGCGCTCCGCGACAACAAATTTTGCAAGGGCGGACTTGCATTTGACGCTGACGCCTTAACGCCGACGTCGCATTCCGCTTTCGCTGTGGTTGCGGGGGAAGGATTTGAACCAACGACCTCCGGGTTATGAGCCCGACGAGCTACCAGCTGCTCTACCCCGCGATATTCAATGCTTGCTTATGATATGATAAATCATAAAAAATGTCAAGCGGATTGGAAAAATAAATTTTTTCAAGTTTGAAATGATACGGAATTTTGCGCCTTTGCTCTTAAAATCTCGAAAAATTCCGCAAAAACTTACAAAAAACCTTTTTGCGTTTAACATCGATTTAATCGTCGTTTGCTCAACTAAAAATATTCAACCAAGATATTTTTCAAAGCGAAAAAGCGCGAAAAACCGCAATTCTAATGCTTTTGAATGTGCAAAACGTGCCAAATTGTCGAAAACAAAAAGTCAATGAAAAACGGCAATCGAACGGTTGTTTTGGACGGTGGAGGGGGATAATACGGTTACAAATTATTTTTAATAATTGATTTTAGCAATAAAAAACGCTTGCGCGCCTCGCGCGCTATGTGTATAATAGTTATACTATTGATATAATGCTCATTATATGGAGTTTTGATATGAAAAAGAAATTGATACTCGCAACAGCCATCGTACTTTTGTTCGCACTCAGCGTTTCTATGCTCGTGGGCTGTGACGAAATCATCAAAAAGAACGAAACTCGCGACGCAAAACAAGTTGTCGCGACAGTAACGTACAAGGATAAAACCGAGTACGTTTACAAGTATGAGTTGGAAACCGTGTTTAACAACTACGCTCCCGCATACGTAAATTACTATGGTATGACGTATCAAGAGGCTGCGGACACGCTTGTAAAATCTCTTGCGCAACAAAAGTTGCTCAATCTTTTCGCACTTTACAAAGTTGCGGAGCTCAAGGGCGTGAACGTTCCGACCAAAGCGGAAGAGTTGCTCACCAAGAGCGAGAGAAACAAGGCGATAACCGATTCCAACGAAAGCATGCTTTCCACGCTCGTGTCCATTGTTGAGGATCTTATCACCGAGGATAACGCAAACGCAGGCGGAACGAACACCGACACCAAGACCGACGAAACGGTTGAAGTTACCGATTCCAACGCAGTGTTTGTGAGATTCGAGACCAACGGCGCAACCGCAATCGACAAACAAAGAATTGCAAAAGGCACCAAGGCGACCGAGCCCGACGATCCCACAAAGACAGGTTACACCTTCTATGGTTGGCATCTTGACAAGAATTGCAACGAGGACGGTTACGTCGGCGACGAATTCGATTTCGATACGGCAGTGAACGAAAGCATCACGTTGTATGCAAAATGGGTGAAACACACCGACGCTCGCACCGAAAGACCGGCTGAAGAGGAAGTAGACGACTACGATCCCGAGGACGATACCGTTGAAATCTCTGCAAAATTCTTCACGGAAGATTATCAAAAGGGCTTGCTTGACGAAAAAGACGCAGAGAGTGTGTTCAACAAGAAGTTTGTCGAGGCAGACTTTGCAAAGAACGTTGTTTACGACAAGGAAACAACCACTCTCCAGGCAGTGCTCAAAGAGTACGTCAACGAAGGTCTTGCCGATATGGAAAAACAGCTCAAGGCAAACCTCTACAAGGATACCGTTGAAGAGTGCTATGAGTATTATCTCAACAGCCAGATGCAATCCGTGCTCATCACAAGACTCAAACGCATGATCAAGGATGACACGAACGTTTCCGCAGATGAAATCAAGAAACAATACGACGACGCGGTTGCAAAGAATATGGAGAACTACAAGGGCAACGAATCCGGTTACAAATCCGCGCTCACGAGCTCTCTCTCAGGCACGTACTATCATCCCACCGAGAATTACGGTTTTGTCGTCAATATCTTGCTCAAGCTCGACGACGAGAGCATGGCAAAGCTTACGGACTTTGCAAAAGAGCCCGGCGCTATGGGTGAAACCGTACGTATCAAACGCAACCAACTCATTGCGGATATGAAAGTTAAGGTTTCCAACCCCAACTACAAGTCCGACGCAGTGATCGAGGACAAAGACGGCAATGAAATCGAAGTTCGCGATCCGATGACAGACGCGCTCAATCCTTACAACGACGTTATCGGCAAGGATAAAACCAAACAATACGACAATTCTTACGAATACGAAGTGAGCGAAGGCAACTACGCCAACGATTACAACCAAATCGTAGATTTCGTAGAAGTTGACGGTGAATATCAAATCGTGTTCAAAGCGACGCAACATCCGTCCATGGCATACTTGCTTAAATCCGTTCCTGCATTCGATTACGCAGAAAACGGTGTAACGAAGAACGGCATTATTCACCAAATCTACAACACTTTCGACAAAGTCAACAATGCAACGGAACTCACTCATGAGCAACGCATTTACTGGCTCCGCGAAGTAGCAACGACGTGGTTGTATCTTGTGGGCGACGACAGCGGCGCATTGTCCTCCGACTCCAACAACAAAGGCCTCGGATATCTTGTCGCTCCGGATGATACCAATCAATTTATCGCCGACTTCACGGATTATGCGCAAGCCCTCATCAAGAAAGGCACCGGCGCGTACTGCACGGAAGCAGTTACCGAATCCGACTTCAATACGGATTTCACGGGTAACAAGAAAGCATACGTCATCGCAGACAGCGTTGTGTCGAAGGATAAGGACGGCAAAGAAGTTATCAACACTTCAAGCAATTCTTACGCAGGCGTATTCGTGCTTCTCAATTCCTACAGCGTTTGGGATAAGACAAACATCAAGGGCGGCGACAAGGACTTTGAAGAAGTCAACAAAGACAAACAGACCTTGCCGTACGATTACGTCATCACGTTTGCGAAATCCCAAGACGACGTAAAGACGCTCAAGGAAACAATCGAAGAAACGTTGAAAGACGCCAAAGCGACCGACAAATACAACAGCTTGGTTAACGGCGAAATCAACAGCCTCAAAGATACAATCAAGTACAACGACAAGGTCATCAAAGACCTTTGGAAAGACAAAGACTGATTGAATCATCAATCGACTCAAAAGGCGATTTGCACAAGCAAGTCGCCTTTTTATATTGTTTGGAAAGTAAAAATATTTATTTATATAATATATATAGTTGCGTGCGCGTATAGGGACGCTTTAAATAGGCAAAATGCGTGTATAGGTAGGCAACGAATAGGGGATAGTCGTAACTCCCAAATGCAATCGCCCCCTCTTTCCGGACACGCCGGCATTTTTAAAAAATACAATTAAATGCAATAACCCCCTTCCTCACGGTGTTTGGACTTCGGCGTTTGCGCACCGCAATCCGCCTCGTTCGCTTTGGCTACGACACATTCACCGAA
>JBNMJA010000109.1:0-3709 GCA_050873585.1 Bacillota bacterium
AAAAGGCGTTGAGCGCGCCTATGAGTGTAAACGACATTGCAAACGCTTGCTCGAAGGTCGGCGACAGCGGATTTTCGGTGAATAGTTGCAGTGTGGATGCCGACGGCGTGTTTGTGGCAAAATCGGTGATAAACGCTTTGAGAAGAGAAGTTTTGTCCGACTTAAAAGAGAAAATCGTGCGTTCGAACGCACCCGAAACAGTGACTTTTGACGAGAGAAAAGCAGACGAACTTTTGAGTGAACTAAACGACTTGAAACGCATAGACGGCGATATGCTCCACGTTGTAAAGAGTGAAAAAATCGGAACGGGATTGGTGCGTGCAAACGAAAATATTTTGCTTAAACCCGATGTTTACGATTCGAAATATATTAAGAAAACGCTGGATTTGCTTGATATAGATCCAAAGAACGTCGTGCTCGATTTGCCGATTTACGCAAACGGAAAGGATTTGAATGTGCTTGAAAAAGTCCTCGAAGAAAGCAATATTGAGCGTCTTGCAAGCGAAAACGCGTACGGATTGTATTTCGCGAAGAAGGGCTACGAAGTGATTGCCGCTCAAGGACACAATATCGCAAACGTATTTGCCGAGCGCGAGGTTAAGAGGCTAGGTGCAAAAGCGTATGCGCCCTCTTGCGAATACGAAGATTTTGCCGCGGACGATAGTCTTGAAAGAGTTGCGCCGGATGAGGATATTCCACTGATGACTTTTGCTCATTGTCCGTATAAGGCTATTTTCGATTGTGACTGCAAAACGTGCGCATATAAACCTAATTTGGTTGTAGAAAGAGAAAATAAGAAATACGAAATAAGAAGAGTGCGCCTTGCCTCGTGCCGATTCGAGTTGTATCCGATTTGAGCAAAATATCTTTTGCAAAATGATTTTATGACTTGTCAAAAGCCGTGGGGTGTGCTAATATAATTGCAAGCGAAAGCGAATCTAATTTGTAAGGAGATAAAACTATGCCCAGAGTTATCAGCGATGAGTGCATCCAATGCGGTGCTTGCGCAGATACTTGCCCTGTCGGAGCAATTGCAGAAGGCGACAGCAAATACGTTGTCGATCCCGAACAATGCATCGATTGCGGTGCTTGTGAGGACGGTTGCCCCGTCGGCGCAATCAAGGAAGCGTAATAGCAACTAAAAACAACGAAATAAAAAACGATGCGAGTGCGCATCGTTTTTTATTTTCTCGCATTTCTTCCCGAAGTCGTTGAATCGGAACACGAATAATCGTGTCGAAAACATAAAAATGAGCTCAAAAAAATAAAATACAACTGTTAAATAAAGCGCGATTTTTGAACGATTTTAAAGAAAATTGTCGAAATGTTGGACAAATAGGTTGACCTCATTGCCGATGTGTGCTAAATTTTATAATTAGAGATTTTCAGATGAGCGAAAGCGACAGGAAGATTATATTATGAAAAACGCAAGAACTGCCGTCTTCGGATGGCATTTTTCTTTTGTCTTGGCAACTATTGTATGTATTTTGATCCTTATTTCTTTGGTGGGCTGTGACACGCAAAACATGGAAGACTTGTTGAATTCTACCGACTGCACCGTAACGTTTGTTCTGAACAACGGCGAAGAAAACGTCGTATGGCGCAAGGGCGATCAAGTGCCTGCTCCTTCTAAAAAGGATTGTGATTTTTTGTATTGGTGTTCCGACTCCGACCTTACAACGAGAGCGGATATCGATTTTGATAATTTCGTTTTGGCCAGCAGCATAACCGTTTATGCAAAGTGGAAAGAACTTGACGATTTGTCGGGCGTGAAATTTGATAGCGTCGAGTGCTATTACGACGGCAACGCTCACGAAGTCGAGGTTGACAAAAGCACTCTGCCCGAGGGTGCGCTCGTCACTTATGACAAGCAAACCTCGTACGTCGACGCGGGCGAGTACGTCGTCACGGCAACGATAAAAGCGGACGGATATAAAGACCTCGTGCTCAGTGCGACGGTAAAAATCAAGAAAGCCATTCTTCAAGGCATTACGTTCGACCCGGTAGTAATCGATTGGGACAGTCAACTTCACGGCGCATTCGTTGCGTACGAAAACGGCGAATTGCCAAGCGGCGTGAGCGTAACGTACGTTGGAAACGGACAGCGCGAGGTCGGCGTTTACGATATAATCGCAAAATTCGAAACGAGCGCAAACTACGAGCCGATTGCGGATATGAAAACCACGCTTACGATAAACGAAAAGTACTTTTCCGTGACTTTCGACGACGGGATTTCTCAACCTGTCGTGAGAGTGGTGGCTCACGGTCAATCGCTCGAGGATATTCCCACACCTTCCGTTAAAACCGGCTATGACGGCGCGTGGAACAGAACAGTTTTTGAAAACGTTCTTGAGGACGTGACGGTGAGTGCAAATTACACTCCTCACGAGTATACGGTTGCGTTTGTGTCCGCAGGCGAAACAGTTGCAACGAAAAACTATAATATCGAAACCGCAATAACTTTCGACGACGTGAGCAGAGAACATTACGTTTTCGAAGGCTGGTTCGCAAACGAGAATTTTTCGGGAAACTGCGAAACGGGCATAGAAGTCGGAAACTACGGCGATAAAACGTACTATGCGAAGTGGCGTGCGGTCGAATACTACGTCACGTACCACGTCGGCGACGGATTGAACGATACCAACAACGAAAACTGCGACGGAAAATATAAATACACCGTCGAAAGCGAGGCGCTGACTTTGAAAGCTCCGACAAGAAAATTCTACGTTTTCGAGGGTTGGTATACGGACGAAAACTTCGAAGGCGAGAGCGTCGCAGAGCTCAGAAAGGGCGCTAGCGGAAATCTCGATTTGTACGCAAAATGGACGCCGCAAAGATTTGAAGTGAGTTACGATACGAAGGGAGGCGTGAACGACGAAAGCAATCCGTCGTTCACAACGATTGAAAGCGGAGAACTTGAGTTGTTGCCTGCAACGAAAGACGACTTTGAATTCGTATGCTGGATTGACGTTACGGGTTCGCCCGTGACGAGCATAAAAGCGCACAACGTCGAAACCGTGTCGCTTACTGCGGTTTGGAAAGAGAAAGTTTACACCGTAAACTACGAAACGAACGGCGGAATTGCCACCGCAAACAAGACTTCTTACACCGCATCCGACGGCACGATTACCCTTGGCGAGTCCAGAAAAAGAGGATACGTTTTTGACGGCTGGTATGAAAACGAAGATTTGTCGGGCGAAAGAGTGAATGAAATCCACTGCTCCGCAAGAAGAAATCTCACGCTTTATGCCGCTTGGAAAACCGAAAAGTATTCTATCGAATACGACCTTGCAGGTGGAAAGAATAATCCGAATCCGAACTCGTACACAATCGAGTCGGACGATATCGTTTTGCTTGCTCCGGAAAAAGACGGTTATTCGTTTGACGGATGGTTTGACGAAGACGGCAACGAAGTCGATAAAATCGCAAAAGGTAGCGTAGGCAACGTTTCGTTGAGCGCAAGGTGGAGCGTCGTCGAATATATCATAACGTTCGACTCAAACGGCGGCGATGAGGTAAATCCGTATATCTATACGGTTGAAAGCGAAAATTATACGTTGCCGAGCGCAAACAGAAGTTATTATGATTTCGTTGGTTGGTTCGATGAGAACGGAAACGAAATCGTAAAGATTGAAAGTGTAATGCTCAAATCGTTTACGCTGACAGCGCAGTGGACTGCGCACGTTTACACTATAACTTACGACTTCAA
>JBNMJA010000110.1:0-3655 GCA_050873585.1 Bacillota bacterium
TCGCAACAGTCTTCCAAGACCCGATGACATCCCTCAACCCGATTATAACTATCGGCAAACAGATTTCGTCTATCATAATCAAGCACCAACACTGCTCCGAAGCAGAAGCGAGAAGAAAAGCCATCGAACTTATGAAAAAGGTCGGTATTCCCAATGCGGAAAACCGCTATGACGATTACCCCTTCCAGTACTCCGGCGGTATGAGGCAGCGTATCGTTATCGCAATCGCGCTCTCTTGTCAACCGAAGATTCTTATTTGCGACGAGCCTACAACCGCACTTGACGTTACGATTCAGGCTCAAATCCTCAAACTTATCAAGGATTTGCAAAAAGAATTTAACTATACAATCGTGTTTATCACACACGATTTGGGCGTCGTTGCGAATATCGCAGACAGAGTCGCCGTGCTTTACGCCGGTCAAATCGTCGAACTCGGTACGGTTGACGAAGTGTTCTATGACCCTCGCCATCCTTATACTTGGGCGTTGTTGTCTTCGCTTCCTCAGCTCGCAGAGAAGAATACCGAGTTGTATTCTATTTCGGGTACGCCGCCGTCGCTGTATAACAAGATTATCGGCGATCCGTTCGCTCCGAGAAATCCGTACTGTCTGAAGATCGATACTCTCAAAGAAGCGCCAATGTTCCAAGTGAGCGAAACGCACTTTGCAAAGACGTGGCTTCTTGATCCAAGAGCACCGAAAATCGAAAAACCGGAAATCATTAAAGATATTCACGGCAGACTGCTCAAAGCATTCAATATCGAGGAGGTAAAATGATGGACAAAGACAAAATTATCGACGATATCCAAACCTCCGCATTGGATAACTCCACGCCCGTCGAGCAAGAACTCGCAGTAGAACAACAAGAGCATATTGAAAACGACGTCGTTGAACAAGAACAAGTTTGCGAGCAAGACGCTGTCGAGGAATCATTGACGGAAGAAAATCCTGCCGCTCAAAATGCCGACGTAACGGATGCCGAGCCTCAAAAGAAATCCGCAGGCAAGGCTATCGGCGACTGGTTTAAAGGTGTGGGCGGAAAAATCCAAAGATACTTCAAAAGAATCGGCGATAACTGGAAAACTAAAATCGACCAATACAAGAATCGCGTAAATACGCTCCCCGAACAAGGTCCTGTTGACGAAAACGGGCGAGAAATCCTTTTGTCCGTTAAGAACGTCGATATAACGTTTGGCAAGGGCGACAAGGCTGTCAAAGCAGTCAAAAACGCGTCGTTTGACATTTATAAAGGCGAAACGTTCTCGCTTGTCGGCGAGTCGGGTTCAGGCAAAACCACAATCGGTCGTGCCGTTATCAGAGTCAATCCTTGCGCAAAGGGCGAAATTCAGTACAAGGGAGTGCGTATTTCGGGTAAAATCTCGCATAAACTTGACAGACAGGTCATTAGAAGCATTCAAATGGTTTTCCAGGATCCTGCCGCATCGCTCAACGAACGTGCGACTGTCGACTATATCGTATCCGAAGGTCTTTACAACTTTCACCTCTTTAAGGACGAGGCAGACAGAGTTGCAAAGGTCGAGCAAATGATCAAAGAAGTCGGTTTGCTTCCAGAACACCTTACGCGTTATCCTCACGAGTTTTCGGGCGGGCAACGCCAACGTATAGGTCTTGCAAGGGCTATGATTATGGAGCCGTCGCTTGTTGTTGCGGACGAGCCTATTTCGGCTTTGGACGTGTCAATTCGCGCGCAGGTGCTCAATCTTCTTAACAAGTTCCAAAGGGAAAGAGGCACAACGTACCTTTTCATTGCGCACGATTTGTCAATAGTTCGTTTCATTTCGGACAGAATCGGCGTTATTTACAAAGGTGAAATCGTGGAAATCGCGGATGCGGAAGAGCTTTTTGCATATCCGCTTCACCCGTATACCAGATCGCTTATATCGGCAATTCCAATCCCGGATCCGAAACTTGAAAAGAAGAAGAAGCTTTTTGTATACGACCCGTCGCAACACGATTACAGCGAAGATAAACCCGAAATGGTATGCATAGGCCACAATCACTATATCTTCGGAAACAAGAAAGAAATCGAAGAGTATAAGCGCGTGAGAGAAGAGGGCGTACCGCTCAAATCTTCTTCGTTTATGACCGAACAGGAAGCTCTCGAATATGCCGAAAAAGAGACGGAAGTTGTGGACGTTGCAACCGAGCCTATCCTCGAAACCCCCGTGCACGATACCGGTAGCACATGGTACAAAGTGTTGTCGTTCTTCTTGCCGATTCCGGGTATAATTGCGGCGTATATCTTCAAGAAGTTCAATTATATAAAGAACTTCAAAGCGTTCAAGAAAGGCGCTATTGCAGGGTTTATATTGATAGGAGTGCTGCTGTTTCTATTCCTGTTCTTCCTGCTCCTAACGCTAAGATAAAAACATAAGGTTTAGCATGCGGCTAAACCTTTTTATAAAAGGTGATTATGAAAAGATATGCAAAAGACAAAAACCTTCTCACGCCTCCGCCTGTCGAACAAATCGAGGTGTCAAACAAAAACGTAAAGTTGAGAATTTCGCTTTTCGTGTTATTCTTGGTGCTTGCAATCGTTTGTTTTGCCGTCGTTATGGTGGTTCTGTTGAGAGTCGAAGCAGGGTGGTTTGGCATACCTGCCGACTCTTCGTCATCGCAAAACTGCGGCGGAGAATTTGTTTTTACATATTACTTTGACAAAAACCAAGACAAAAAGTATCGTCAAAGCGTTGCTTCGAAGTATACGGAGGCAACCGAATACGCGTACAAAGTGTTCTATGCAACGGAGAATGTGGACGGAATAAACAACTTGTATTACCTCAACGCCCATCCCAACGAAGAAGTAAAAATTCCTGCGCTGTTGTATAATTCGCTCAAAGCGTTTGACGACGCAAACAACAGATTTTTGTACTATGCGCCGATTTATGCGTACTATGACGAAATGTTTGGCTGTGTTTATGACAACGACGCCGCGCGTTTCGACCCGACGAAAGACGCCGAAGCAAGAGAGCATTTTGACAAAATGATTGCGTTTGCGTCCGACGGCAATCACGTCCGCATCGAATTTATGGACGGAAACGTCGTCAAGCTTGTGGTGTCCGACGAGTATAAAAACTCGTTTGGCGAGCAAAACGCCGTATATCTGGACTTCTTCTGGACAAAAAACGCATTCGCGATAGACTATATTGCAAGCGCGATGACTAATGCAGGTTACGATAAAGGCGTTATATCGAGTTATGACGGCTTCACGCGCAATTTAAGCGAGGCTCACGACGAATTGCAAGCAAATATATTCGACAAGACTTCTGACGGCGCAATCGTCGCAGGAAGGATGACGTATAAAAATCAAATGTCGGTCGTTATGTTTAAAGATTACGCCATTTCAAAAGGCGAAAGCGGATATTATACTTATGAAAACGGCGACGTGCGCACGCGTTTCATAAACGTTGCTACCGGAGAAAACATAAGCTCGATTAGCACCTATACGGCATATTCGAGTTCGAAAACTTGTTCTCAAATCGTAATCGATATAATGCCGATATATCTTTCCGAGACATTCGACGCAGAGAAGGTCGCGGCGGTAAAAGCAAACGGAGTATTCTCGATATATTGTAAGGACGGCAAAATCGTCGTCAATGACGAGAATATGACGATAAACCCCACAGAAAGAGAAA
>JBNMJA010000111.1:0-3577 GCA_050873585.1 Bacillota bacterium
ATCCGCATCGACACGAGAACAACCAAGGGCAAACAAATCTTCAAGCAAGAAGTTACGCTCGTAACACCGCTTACCGACGGAGAAGAGTGAGCCTAATTAATAATGAATAATTAATAATTGCGGACGGGTGCAAAGCACCCGAAACGAAAAATAAGGGAATACACACACCCGAAAATACACAAAGGAAGTCTTATGAACAAAATCGGTTTTGACAGCAATATGTATATGCAAAAGCAGTCGGAGCATATCCTCGAGCGTATCAATCGCTTCGACAAACTCTACCTCGAATTCGGCGGAAAACTCTTTGACGATTTGCACGCCGCAAGAGTGCTTCCCGGCTTTGATAAGGCGGCAAAAATCAAACTTTTGCAAAAACTTCGCGATAAGGCGGAACTTATCATTTGCATAAACGCAAACGCAATCGAGCGCAACAAAATCCGCGCCGATTACGGCATCACCTACGGCAGCGAAGTGGAGAGAATGATTGACAATATCTCCGCTATGGGCATCTATATCAATTGCGTTGTCATCACCATGTTCACCGACCAACAAGCCGCGCTTGCATACAAGCAAAAACTCGAGAACAGAGGAATTAAGGTTTATATCCACCGTCCGACGAAAGGATATCCTCACGAAATCGACACAATCGTGTCCGACGAAGGCTACGGCGCAAATCCGTATATCGAAACGACAAGACCGCTCGTCGTTCTCACAGCGCCCGGTCCGGGAAGCGGAAAACTCGCAACTTGTCTTAGCCAACTTTACCACGAAAACAAGAGAGGCGTGCAGGCAGGATATGCGAAGTTCGAGACCTTCCCGATTTGGAATCTTCCGCTCAATCACCCTGTCAACGTTGCATACGAGGCGGCGACGGCGGATTTGAAGGACGTCAACAAAGTGGACAACTTCCACCTCGACGCGTACGGCGAAATCACCGTCAACTACAACAGAGATATTGAGGTTTTCCCCGTCGTCAAGAGTATTCTTGAAAAGATTACGGGCAAAGAGTGTATCTATAAATCCCCAACGGATATGGGCGTCAATATGGCAGGATACTGCATCGTGGACGACGAGGCGTGCAGGGAAGCGTCAAAACAAGAGATTTTGCGCAGATACTTCAAGGCTCTTTGCGACCTCAAGACGGGCACGGGAGAGCAAGACACGGTCAATAGACTTGAATTTTTGATGTCACGCCTTTCAATCAACGTTGCCGACAGAAAAATCGTGGACGTCGCAAAGAAGAAGAGCGAGGACAACGAAAACTGCGGAGCGGTTGCGCTCGAACTTCAGGACGGAAGAATAGTCACGGGCAAAAATACCAAGAGAATGAGCGCATCTGCCGCTTGCGTTTTCAATGCGGTAAAAATGCTTGCAGGCATAAAAGACAATCAAAAGCTCATATCGCCTTACGTCATCGGACCTATCATCGACCTCAAAACGAAGATACTCAAAGAACACAACAAGACGCTCACGCTCGAAGAGGCGTTGATTGCGCTGTCAATATGCGCCGCATCCGACGCAAACGCCGCAACCGCAATGGAGCAACTTCCTTTGCTCAACGGCTGTGACGCGCACTCCACGCATATGCTCTTCAAAGCGGACGAAAACCCGTTCAGAAAACTCGGCGTGCGCTTGACTTGTTCACCCGAATACCTCGACAATACTTTATTTATTGAGTAACTCCGAGCGCAATCAATACAAAAAAAACAGGTGGCAACGCCACAACCCATAAAACACTAATAAAGGAGACTAATATGCTTTACGAATCAAGAGATCAAATACCGAGCGAGTATAAGTGGAAACTCGAGGACATAATCCCGTCAAACGAAGCGTGGGAAGAGTTGTTCTTCAAATGCAACGAGCGTATGGGCTACTTTGCAAAGTATCAGGATAAACTCAGCGACGACGACACGCTTTTCGAGTGCCTTGAGTTTATGACAAGAATGATGCACGATATTTCGTATTTGTACGGATATGCAAAGATGCGCCTCGATCAGGATTCAAGAGATGCCACCTATCAAGGTATGTCAAACAGAGCGGATATGCTCTTTGTCAGATTCAGCACAGCAACGTCTTTCATCACTCCCGAATTGAGCGAGTTTTCAAAGGAAAGACTTGAAGAATTGCAACACAGCAAACGCTTTGCCGACTACGACGTGACTTTCAAGGAAATCGTCAGAAGCAAGGATATCATTCTTTCAAAGAAAGAAGAGAAACTTCTCGGCGAAGTCGGACTCTTCTCGGGTACGCCGAGGGAAGTGTTCTCTATGTTCGACAACGCGGACGTCAAATTCGCGCCCGTCAAAGACGAAAACGGCAACGAAGTTGCGATGAGCCACGGCGTTTACGGTATGCTGTTGCAAAGCAAGGATCAAAGAGTGAGAAAAGACGCTTTCGACAGTATGTTCACGGCGTACAAGGATCATATCAACACCATTGCGGCAAACTATGCAGGCAACGTCAAAAAAGATTGGTTCTACGCAAAAGTGAGAGGATTCAAGAGTTCGCTCGACTATTCTATGTACAACGAAAACGTGCCGTCCACTTGCTATAACAAACTTCTCGAAGCGGTCGGCAAAGGCACGAAACCTCTTCACAGATACATTGCGCTCAGAAAGAAAGTGCTTGGCGTGGAAACCCTCAATATGTACGATTTGCACACATCGATCGTCAACGAGCAAGAACTTGCGCTCGAGTATAACGACGCAGTCGAACTTGTCAAAGAGGCGTTGAAAGTGACGGGCAAAGAATATTCGGAGATCTTGGCAAGCGCATTCAAGAGCGGCTGGGTAGACGTGTACGAAAACAGAGGCAAGAGAAGCGGCGCATATTCCTGGGGCGTGTACGGCGTGCACCCGTTCGTGCTTTTGAACTATCAAAAGACCATTCACGACGTGTTTACGATCGCTCACGAAATGGGACATGCGATGCACTCCTATTTCAGCAACTCTTCGCTCCCCGAACAAAAGGCGGACTATGTTATCTTCGTTGCGGAAATCGCGTCTACGGTCAACGAAGTGTTGCTTCTCAAACACCTTCTCAAGACCGCTACGGGCGAGTTCAGAAAGTATTTGCTTTCTTACTATCTCGATATGTTCCGCACAACGCTGTTCAGACAAACCATGTTCAGCGAGTTCGAGGCAGTTGCGCACGATATGGTGGAAAAGGGCGAGCCTATCACGGCAACCGCGCTTTCCGACGCATACTATGAACTCAATAAGAAGTATTACGGCGAGTCGGTCGAGCACAACGATCTCATACGCTACGAGTGGGCAAGAATTCCGCACTTCTACACGAGTTTCTACGTTTACAAGTACGCAACCGGCATCACGACTGCCGTTTCGATCGCAAACAACATTCTCAAGGGCGGAGAAGAGTATTTTGCAAAATATAAGAAGTTCCTCTCGGCAGGCGGAAGTATGGCTCCGCTGGATATAATTCGTCTTGCAGACGTCGATCTCGAGAGCGACGCTCCGTACGAGCTTGCAATGAAGGAATTCTCCGACACCCTCGACGAACTCGAAAAGTCGTTTAATATCTAAAAACCGATCGCAAGTTGCAAGCGCCTGCTCGCAAC
>JBNMJA010000112.1:0-3574 GCA_050873585.1 Bacillota bacterium
CATCTGTTTGCTCTTTGTTATTCGAATTCGATT
Organism: Bacillota bacterium; assembly: GCA_050873585.1. Lineage (GTDB taxonomy): Bacteria > Bacillota > Clostridia > Christensenellales > CAG-917 > CAG-475. Next base: position 34 of record JBNMJA010000112.1, read on the forward strand.
CTAAATTCGGGACTTTTTCTTGTTCTTCATCTGTTTGGGCGTTGTTATTTCAAATAACTAATGTTATCACATATCCTTCATCAAAATATCGCGGTTTTTAATTATCGGATAAGGCTTTGCCTTCCGTAATTATTAATTATTCATTATTAATTATTAATTCACAATAACCCCCAACTCCGTCTTGAAATCGGTTTGTGCGCGTGATATAATCATCTTATGAAAACACGTATTTATATGACCAAAATGCATCAGCAATGGACTTACGGCGATAGGGAAGACCTACTGCCTTATCTCGACGGCGAGGACGACGAGATTTTTGAATTTGCCATTGCGGATCGCAATTTTGCGATTATCCTCAAAAACGATATGACTTACGACGTTGTGGACACCGAGGACGAGGCGATCGAAAAGGTTGCGTACATTTATCGCAACTATGCGGTCGTAAAAAACGACGGCGACAAGTGTTATATTTCTCGTGAGGACACCGACAAGCGTTTCAAAACGCCTGCCGAAGCACAAGCAAACGGCGAGTTCGATTACGTTTACGTCCCCAAAGATATGTATTTCCTCTCAAAATTCGGCAAAATTCTTGCGGTGGGTCACACCGAGGACGAGATGCGCGAGAAAATGTACGAACACTACCGCGCAAAATACACTTATCTGTATTGACAGTGCGAGTATAATAGTTGCTGATTCGGCACAGAATTTCGGCGTAAATCGCAGAGTTGTGCAACGGGCGAGTGAATATAAAATTAGATTCGAGGTGAATTTTGTTTACGAGAATGAAGAATATTCCCAAAGCGGAAGTTTTGACGCTCAAAGAGCAAGTGGCATATCAAGACGGGCAGGTCGTGAGCAAAACGTTGGCGCAAAACAACGCAGTTTCGGTCACGATTTTCTCCTTTGACAAGGGAGAAGAAATCAGTGCGCACAAGTCGGGCGGAGACGCTTTCGTAACCTGTCTTGACGGCGTTGGGAAAATCACGATAGAAGGCAAAGAATACATTTTGAAAGAGGGCGAAAGCATTGTTATGCCGGCAGGGCATCCGCACGCCGTGTTCGGTCAGGAACGCTTCAAAATGCTGCTAGTTGTAGTTTTTTAAGATTCGTTTCGTAGCAATCGAAACGATATAAACCCAAAAAAAAGTCAACAAAAAAAAGCACACATTGATGTGTGCTTTTTCGTTGCAATTCAATCGTTATTTTATGCAAGCGTTGCCGTTTTCAACTCGTAGGTCATCGTGAGAGTGTTGCCGCCGTTTTTGAAAGGTTCTTCGATTTTGACGAGAACGTGTTTCATATTCCAGCCGTTGATATTCACGTCTTTCGTTGCGTAGTAGAGCGTTTGCGAAATGCCTGCGACCTGCGTTGCGCGAGAGATATAGGTCTTGTAGCACTCGATGCCCTTTTCCTGATAATCTTCGCGAGATTCGGTGAAAGCGGTTTTGACGTCGGTTTTTCCGTTGACCGTTGCGGTGATTCCCACGGACGTCGCTTCGGTTGCCGACACGAGAGGCACTGCAAACGAGAAGGAAAGCGAATCCGTAAACGTGGTTATCGTGCGCAAGGATTGATGGAATTCGTTGTTGTCGTAGAAGGTTGCGTTGCCTGCTTCGACCACGCCTTCGTCCGTTTTGCCGTCAAACGTGCGGGTGTAGGAATACTTTTTGCCGTCGTACGAGCCGAACACGCGCAAAGTTTCGGTTTCGCCGTCTTTTTGCACTCTGTAGGAGTAGGCAGGCACCATATAACTCGAACCGTCGATGAGTTTGAAATAGCAACCCGTTTCATAACTTTGCGTGCCGACGTTGAGAACGCCCTTTACGAACACGCCTGCAGAGAGATTCTCGAGAGTGGTGGAAGAAGAGCCGAAGTTCTCGATTTGCGAGCCGTCGGGGTAGGCTTTGAGGGTGACGAGGTACGTTCCGTCATAGCCGTCCACTTTTTCACCGGTTGCATTTTTTGCGCAGACGTCGTACTCGAACGATTCGTTGTTGTGGTCGCTCAGTATGTTGCGGAGTTGACCTTGCGTGGTTGCCGTGTTGTTGCACGCCGTCATAGACAGGCACGCAATCGTGGCAACGAGCATTACGGATATAATCAAAATAACTTTCTTCATAATGTGTTTATTATAACATAAAAATATATTCTCGCAATAAAATTGACCGTGATTTTCTGCATTAACCCTATTATTTATAAAAAAACAAATAAAAATTGTTAATTTTTATTTGTTTCGACGATGGGATTGAAACCGCGCAGCAAAGGTGGTATACTCGAATTATGAAAATTATCACTTCAAACACGTCAAAAGGCGCATATCTCGGAGTTGTCGAGGTTTTGCGCAAAAATCTGGACGGAGAGTCGCAAAACGTCGTCATCGCTCCCGACCGCTACACAGCGTCGGTTGAGAGGGGGCTTATTTCCGCGCTCGGAATCGAGAGCACGTTCGGCATAGAAGTTATGTCGTTCACGAGACTTGCAAGCAAACTTATCGGCAACGATATAAAGAAGTGTCTTACGCCCGAAGGCTCGGTTATGCTGATTGCAAAGGTCATTTCCGACAATCGCGACAAACTCTGTTATTATCAGAAAGTCGCTATGCAAGAGGGCTTTGCAAGCGAGTTGTACGCCGCGTTGACCGCAATCCGCAACAGCGGCATTTCAAGCGAACAATTAACGTCGGCAAAGCACGTTTCGGCGTCGCTGAAGATGAAAACCAAGGATCTTGCGCTCATTTACGAGGGATATCTTGCCGCGCTCGAGGGCAAGCACAGCGATTCGTCAACAAGACTTTTTGCGCTTGCGGAGTATCTGAAAAACAATCCCGACAAGATTGCGACCACCAACTTCTATATCACGGATATATACGATTTTTCCGCGCCCGAACTCGAAATCATCAAGAGCCTTGCAAACAACGCGCTCTCGCTTACGGTGGGCATTACGAGCGGGTATTCAAATCCGAACAAGCGCATTTATCCCGATCGAGTGGCAAAAAAACTTGCGTCGCTTTGTGAGGGAAGAGTGCAGATGCAAAGGAACGACGAGGATTTGCCGAGCAGTGTCGAAGCGATTTCAACCAAACTGTTTTCGTATATTTCGACGTCTGCAGACGAAAAGGCGGACAACGGCGGCAAGGTAATTTTACGCAGTGCAAAAGACAGAACGGACGAGGTGATGCGACTTGCGCTCGACGTCGCAAAAGGCGTGAGAGATGGAAGAAGATACAAGGACTTCGAGGTGCTTGCAAGCGATCTTGAAGCATACGGTCACGAGATAAAATCCGTGTTTGCAAGATACGATATTCCTTATTTCATAGACAAAAAAGAATTGCTTTCCGAGCAAGCAAAAGCCAAGCTCGTGTTGCAAGCAATTGCTTGCGTGCGCACGGGGTATAGGCTTTCGGAAGTGTGTGATTTCTTGAAAAATCCGCTCTTTGCGCTCTCGTCAAAGTACGGCGAAGAGGGCGTATATTTGTTTGAAAACTACTGCCTTAAATACAATATCGAACACGTTCCCGTCAAAGACGAGGCTTGCTTCAAAA
>JBNMJA010000113.1:0-3507 GCA_050873585.1 Bacillota bacterium
TGCAAGACGTTTGAGGAGCGGATTTGAAAGCGAGCAAAGTTCGTTGAGTCTGAAATCGCCCGCAATATTGAATATACCTTCGAAAATAGCGACGAGCGGCATAAACACAAGCGACGCGGCAACGTTTGCGCCGTAACAGTTGAGCACGTTCCACAAAAGATTCATGCTCGTATCTCCGCTTGCAAGCGTAAGCATAACCACAAGCGGCTGAATAATGAGCGGCGTAACCATGGATACAAGCAAGAATTTGAGGCGAGTGAGGTGTTTTTTCTCATAGAAATTGACGATAATCGCGCACAGACTGTTGCAAATAATGGCAGGCATAACTTGCTCGAACAGGTACGTTTGGTCCGTCGTCTTTATCATAAACGAAATGACAAGCATGACCGCCACTGTGCAAGTTGCCAGAGTTGCCGTTCTTCTGTCGATAAGCTCTATAAGTACGAGCGTTGCAAGCGCAATAGGCATTGCATAAATGTTGAGGTCTTGTATTTGCGGAACGCCTATGCTCGCCATAAACGTCAGCACTATAAGTATAATCGTGAGATAAAAATCTCTCGTGCTTGTGCCGTTCTTTTCGGTGTAGCGATAAATGCCCACAAGCAGTATCATCATCAACGCAACGGCGGTGATAAGTCGTCCTGCCGTGGCAAGAGCGTTTTTAAGAGTAAACGCCGCCATAAAATCGCCGACGATAAAGAAGGCGAACAGCATCATTCCCACACCGGCAACGATTGCGCCCAAAAAGCATTGACCGAAATACCTTGAAAACTTGCGCCTTGCAAGCGCTTTTTCTTTCTCGGCTCTCGAAATGTCTCTGATGTCGTCTATCATAATTTATCTCCTGCGGAATTCGCGTCGGATTTCTTTGCGTTTTCCGCTTTTTCATATGCTTGAATAATTTTCGTAACCAATTCGTGCCTTACGACGTCCTTTGCGGTGAGGCAAACAATTTCAATTCCCTCAACGTCTTTAAGCACGTTTATAGCGTCCGCCATACCGCTCGTTACGTTGTGCGGAAGGTCGATTTGCGTAATATCGCCCGTTACGACGATACGGCTGTTTTCGCCCATTCGGGTAAGAAACATTTTCATTTGTTCCTTGGTTGTGTTTTGAGCCTCGTCAAGAATGATAAAACTGTTTGACAGCGTGCGCCCTCTCATATACGCAAGCGGCGCAATTTCGATGCTGCCTCTCTCTATATGCCTCAAATACGCCTCTTGCCCCATCATCTCTTGAAGAGCGTCAAAGAGCGGTCTGAGATACGGATCCACCTTTTCGTTGAGATCCCCTGGCAAAAAACCCAATTTTTCGCCTGCTTCCACGGCTGGTCTTGTGAGAATGATTTTGTCAATCTCTTTGTTTTTGAGCGCATACACCGCAAGCGCGACCGCAAGATACGTCTTGCCCGTACCTGCAGGACCTACGCCGAAAACGATACTGTTTTTCTTGATTGCGTCGACGTATTTTTTTTGACCGAGCGTTTTGGGCCGTATGATTTTCCCTCTGGCTGTGATTGCCACTGTGCCCATAAGGTCGTTTACGTCAAAATCTCCGCCTGCCTTCGCATAGCCGATAATCATACTCACCTGCTGCGCTTTGAGGGGTTGTTTGCGGCACAGTTTTTCAATTGCGTCAATCGCTCTCAATGCTCCGTCAACGTCCTTTTCTTCGCCGCTTATCTTCACGCTCGAACCCAGCGCAAATACGTCCACGTCAAAAGCGTCGGTAATCTTTTCGATATTCTCGTCAAGCTCGCCGAATACGCTCATCATCGTATCGTAATTTTCAAAATGCTTTTCTTTTTGCACTTTCATTATATCGATTCCTCCGCTTCGGCGACAACTTCCACCGCCACGCCCCCGTCAACTTTGTTCACTTCGTAATACACATTGAGAATCTTTGCGCTCTCCTCAAGCTCCGTTGCAAGAACGGAAAACGCTTTTCTTTTCATACCCTCTTCGTCAAGCACGTTTTGCCGCTGCTCCGCGATAAGTTCCCGAAACGTGTATTTGTATATCTTGAGCGGCACGAGAAAACCGAATTGGCTCACGCTTGTTTCTATCTCGCAACACTCGTACGGACTTTTCGGAGCTTTGGGGGCTTTGCCGAATATCCCGTACCTCGTTTCAGTCTTGACCTGCCCGTACGACTTCACTGTTTCAACGTCGGCAAAGAACACGCTCTTTTTGTAGAACACCTTGCCGTATGCAAATCCTCTTGCCTGCGCAGGTATTTTTGCGTCGCCGTACATCACGTATCCGTCAATCAGCACATCCCCGGGCTTTACCACGTCGCCGTACTTCTTGGCCGCAGTACCGCCCTCTACGATTATGCGAGTAACCACCGCCGTCTTTCTTGCCGTAACGGACGAGCCGTCAATTTGCGCAAACTCTTCTTTGGGCAATTCGCTTTTCAGCACGATATCTACGTGCGAGCCGTCGATTGACACGTTTGCAAACGCCACTCCGTCGAGCGCGCTCAACGCTTTTTGCAGTTCTTGCGCCCTGATAGCGGATATCTTTGCGCCCTTTTTCACGCCGTACTCGTTTAGTATGTCGCACACTCTGAGGTTTAATGCCGCGTCCGGTTCGTCGTTTCCCGCATAGCGCACGCTTACGCGCGTAACGAAATTTGCAAAAATCGAAAGCGCGACCACTCCCACGCAAAGCCCGGCTACGATGCCGACTCTTGCGACAGAGCGCAGCGCAAAAGGCACCACTCCGCCTATCTTAATTATTTTATAATCATAGCATAAGTTATCTAATAATGCAATAATCTTTCCGCATTGTTTTGAATTGACGCAAAATCTCACTCCCTTATCAAAAGATTGAACGTCGAAAACTCTGCAAATTTTGGATACCGCAACAAGCGCTTTCACCCCGTTTTTTGACAAAATTTCAAATTGCGTTTTTCCGTACTTTGCCACGATTTTATGCAATCTAACGTAGTTTTTCGCATTTATTCTTTCAACATATTCCACGAGATGCGCAAACAGGCTCGGCTTCTGCGTTTTATCTTTCTTATTTGCTTTAATTTTTGCATTATTTCGAGTATCTAACACAATATTTTCGTTATTTTTGCCGTCGATTACTCCCTTGTTCTTTCTTTTGTCTTGCGCATTGCCGCGTTTGTTCTCGGCGCTATCTATATCTGTCGATTTTTTTACGGTTTTCTTATTCTTTTTCAAATACGATGCTTTGGATTTCCCCTTCGACATATACGTCTCCTCCGCCAATTTCCGCAATGGAAAGCCCTGTGCCTGCAACAATCAAACCTTCGTTACCTATACGAATTTTCAAAAATTCCTCGCTTGCTTCAACCACTCTTTTCACGCCGCTGACCACAAGTTTTCCTCGCCCAAGCATATTCAGCGCAAAAGGAAACAACTCGTCTTTCAGCCTAAACTTTGCTTTAATTTCATTCTTAAACATACAAAAATATATTTTATTTGATATGGAAAAATACCTCTATACTCGCTTTGCGAGAGAAATTAATAATTAATAA
>JBNMJA010000114.1:0-3462 GCA_050873585.1 Bacillota bacterium
GCCTGCATATGCGTTTCATCGGCAATCCCGGCACGGGCAAAACCACCGTTGCGAGAATTCTGGGCAAGATTCTCAAAGAAAAAGGCGTACTGCGCATAGGCAATCTCTACGAATATAAAGGCAGGGACTTCTGCGGACAATACATAGGCGAAACCGCCCCGAAGACGTCGGGAATGTGCCGCGACGCATACGGCTCGGTGCTTTTCATCGACGAAGCATACTCTCTCTATCGCGGAGACGACAATACACGCGACTACGGCGTGGAAGCAATCGACACTCTCATATCCGAGATGGAAAACCACAAAGACGATCTCGTAGTCATAATGGCAGGCTACACCGACGATATGGAAAAACTCATGGACGCCAACAGGGGCTTGAAGAGCAGAATGCCGTACACGATAGAGTTTCCCAACTTCACGCGCGAACAACTCTTTGAGATATACAAATCCATGTCGTCAAAAAAATTCAGGGTCGCAGACGACTTATATCCCGTCGTCAAAGAATATTTTGAAAACCTGTCCGACGAAGTCCTGCGCTCAAAGAAATTCAGCAACGCACGCTTCGTGAGAAATTTGTTTGAAAGAACGTGGGCAAAAGCGGCTATGAGAAGTCAACTCGAAGGTCAGAAAACCGTGACTCTCTGTGCCGTAGACTTCAACAATGCGGCAAGCGAAAAAGACTTCGCTTTCCAAATCGAAACAAAAATGAAACTCGGTTTCTGACAAAGCGGAGCGGAATATGAAAACGAATCTAAAGCAAAAGAAACTCGCAAAATCCGTTTTTAAGACTTTTTGCGAAGTCCTTGACGAAAAGAGCGTGAAATACACGAAAAAGAAAGACAGCCTTGCCGTCAACTGCATTTTGCAGAGTGACGATATTCCCGTTGTCATTGACGCCGTAGTCGACGAAAACGATATGATAGTGCTTGCTCTCTCTCCGATTTACCTCACCATCCCGAAAGAAAGACGAGAAGTCGTCGCCGTTGCGGTCAGCGAAATAAACGCATATCTTCTCGACGGACACTTTGACTTTGACTACCATACCGGCAACATAAATTTCAGAATTTTCCTGAGTTTTGCAAACAGCATAATCGATAAGCAGGCGTTTGAATACATGATTGATACCATATTCAACGTCGTTGATGACTACAACGACAAGTTACTATTCATCTCGAAATGCGATATGAGTATCGAAGACGCGCTGAAATATTTGCGCTAAGGAAAGAATATGGAAGAAATGAACCGTAAAATCGCGCAAAACGTATACGATATGATAATCTCGACGCTGAAAAGCAAAGATTACAATTTTTTGCAGCCCGACGACATGAAAATCGCTTTCCAAATCGACGCGGACGATACGCCCATAGTTTTTTCAGTCGTCGTAGACGCCGAGCGCCGACTTATACGAATGATTGCCGGATATTCGATAACTTTTCCGCAAGATCGTCGCCTTGACGGCGCAATCGCAACTTGCTCGACAAATCGCAATCTCGTTGCAGGCGGGTTCGATTACGACTACGAAACCGGAGCAGTTGTTTTCAGAATATCCACGAGTTTTGCAGGCAGTATAATCTCCCCCGACGTGTTTTTGTATATGGTGCGCCGTGCTTACAGCGCGTGCACACTCTACGACAATAAATTAGAGCAACTCGCAAAAGGAGAACTTCCTCTTGCGTCGTATCTCTATCTTTTTGAAGACGATTGATTTACCTGCGCAATCGAGAAAACAATATTGAGATTAAGAACAAGAAAAAGCCCCTCGAATGGCAACCCTAATGTACATAATCGTACATGAGTTGACAGTCGAGGGGCTTTGACGATGTTATTCGCTCAATTGGATATTCGTTTAATTGAGCGCATCCAAACAGATGTCCCCCTTCCTCACGTGTTTCCCCCACCGCCGTTCCCCCTCTGCACTTTGTATGAGGGAACCCACGGCGTCCGCTCCGCGTGGGGCAACACTGACGCGATTGACTTCGTAACAATCGCTAGTTCGTTGCGAGCAACGAACGGCAGACAGGCTTTCGGCAATACAAATCGGCTGAAAGCCGTGCCACTTCGCCTGCGTGGCGGCTTCGCAACAGAATGCCACGCATTCTCGTACTGCGCACACAAGGCTCACACACGACGAAAACAAGCGAACTGATGCAGGAGTTGCAAAAATGAAAGCGCAGTTTTCATCGTGTGTGAAGAGGAGCACAAAGAACCGAAACGAACAACTGCAACAAGTTGCGGTTGGAGCAATGGGGCTTGTGTGCGACGAGTTCGGCGCTCCCTTGGCTCGCCGCCTTGCGGCTCGAGTTCCGTCTTCGAACAAATACGTCATTTTCAAAAAACTGCGCCAAATCGATGGATAACGCGAAAGCACCCCTTGAATGACAACCCTAATTTACTAAGCGTAAATGAGTTGGCAGACAAGGGGTGCTGACAAAGTTAGGCGCGATTTGGCGCAGTTTTTAATCGACCCATTCGAATTCAAGATCTCCAATACACACAATATCCCCCTCTTTCATTCCCTTCTTTTTGAGTTCGGAGATTACGCCGCGGTCTTTGAGGACCTTTTGGAAGAAAGCGAAGGAATCTTGAGAGGAGATGGTGACGTTTTGAATGAGGAAGTCAACGAGACCGCCGTCGACGAAGAACGAGCCGTCGGGAAGACGAGATACGGTGAATTTCTGGTCGGACTTCGGTTCGAGTTCAAAGGTTTCGTCACGCTGAATACGCTGAGGCGGAGGAAGTTCGTCCACTTTTTGCTTCATTGCGGCAAGGAGTTCGTCGAGACCTTCGTGAGTGAGAGAAGATACGACGTAAACTTTTTTGCCGATTGCTTTTTCAAATTTCTCGATTTCGGAGCGGTCGGTGAGTAAATCCGCCTTTCCTGCAACGACGAGTTGCGGAATTTCGGCGAGTTTTTCGCTGTAAGTGGCAAGTTCGGCATTGATTTTCTCGTAGTCGTCAATGGGATCTCTGCCCTCGCTGCCGCTGATATCGACGATATGCACGATGAGGCGCACACGCTCGATATGTCGCAAGAAATAGTGTCCGAGACCTGCGCCCTCGCTCGCGCCCTCGATAAGTCCCGGAATATCCGCAATGACAAAACTGTCGTCGTACATTTGCACTACGCCGAGATTGGGATTGATAGTCGTGAAGTGATAGTTCGCAATCTTTGGTTTTGCGCTGGTAAGCACCGACAAGAGCGTGGATTTTCCGACATTAGGAAATCCGACCAGACCAACGTCCGCAATGGTTTTGAGTTCGAGCGTAACTTGATGCTCGTCGGTGGTTTCACCCAGTTGCGAAAAAGACGGCGCTTGACGTCTTGCGTGCGCGAAGCGGTTGTTTCCTTTGCCGCCTCTGCCGCCTTTTAGAGCCACGAAAGTTTCGCCGTCGTCAAAGAGGTCGGCAATGACCTTGCCGCTCTCGGTGTCGCGTATAACCGTTCCGACGGGCCCTTTGAGTA
>JBNMJA010000115.1:0-3365 GCA_050873585.1 Bacillota bacterium
CGGCTTGCACGTTGTCAAAGGAAAACACGTTCACCTCGCCGCCCTTCACGTCCTTGTTCCAGATGCGCTTGACTTCTTTTGTCGTAAGCACTTTTGCATGGATAATGGACGATTGCTTGTCGATGTCGGTAATTGCGATGTCCTCCGGGAAAATCTCAAACGGCGGACACAAATCGATGGTAACGTCCCCCTCTTTTATAAGACCTTCGGCGTCGAGCGCATGCCCTTTTTCGCTATCCCACGTGATTTTGAAAAACGCGCTTCCCGTAATCTCGCTCCAGGTATTTGCAAGCGCAAGTTGTTGTGAAAAGTCGTTTTCTTTGCACACCGCGTCGATAAGTTTTGTCGCAAGCGACGCAGAAGCCACGTCGTCGTCATCGTTGGTTGCAGGTCGCACCTGCGCTCTTGCCTTAACTCTTCCGAGCTTTGCAAGACGAGTTTCGAGTATAGGCGCGATGTGGTTATACACCTCTCTTTCTTGCCAGAAATACTCTTTTCCGCTTTCCTCGATATCGCCTTTGGACGATATTTGCGCAAATTGGTTTCCCACAACAAAATTCATATTGAGTCGCCAATTGAGTTCGACAGGTCGTCTTGCGTCCTGTCGTTTCTTAAAATCCGCGGTAACTTCCGCAACGATTTTTTCTTCGATATCGGTCATTTTTATATCTCCTTATTTATTTGCGTTTTTTCTCGCAAGCGAGAGCGCGCTCGTTTTGAGCGCGCTCTTCGTCTTTTTCTTCCTTATAAAGTTGTTTGAGCAACCTGTTTTTCTCTTCCTTAAGCTTCTCGTCGCTGTACTCCGACAAGTCGTCCTCGTCTGCGCACATATCCATATACGTCTTAAAAGCGGCAGGATCGGGCAGGCAGTATCTTTTGACAATCTTCTTTTTTGTCAGCGACATTTCGCCACCCTCACCGACGCAGTACTCTTCGGACACCTCGTTATACTTGTATCCTTTCGCCCTCTTTAGTAGCGTTTTTTTCAGTTCTTCATCCATAATCTTTCCCTCATAATTCCACGCATCATTTTCTCCTTATCCAATTGTATTTTCGACTTCGGCTGCGCGATAGGCTTTGTCGGCATAGGACGAGTCATAACAAAATATCTCAGAGCGTCCAGCGCATGGTCGTCCTCTTTTTTAGGTCTGTCGTTTGCTCCCCACCAATATCCTTTCAGTTCTCTGATAAGATTCGTGCAGGTCCTGAAGATATAAATTCTCTGCGGTTTTTGCTCAAACAAGGACTTTAATCGTTGAATTCCGCTATATAAATCCTTGTTTACGTTGGTATTGACCAAAATCCCCTTTTCCGAAAACAGTTCCGCAACGCTCTTCGTACTGTTGAGCGTATGCTGGTTTGCCGCGCTGTCTATAAGTGCGTGCAGTCGTCCTTTATCATCCTTTTCCCAACCGAGCTTGTCTGCAAGCGCAAAGATTTTCCCGACGTGCGTATCTATGCTTGCGCCCGCCTCGAAATGCTCTCCGACAACATATATTACTCCGTCGTAATCCACCGCAAAGAACAGCGCGCAAGTCGCGTTGCTAAGCCCGGGATCTATCGAAATATTGCACTGCCACTCTTTTGGGATATCGAACGGGTCTATCACGTGCACGCTTTGATCGAATTCGGGATACACAAGTCCTTCCCCCGTCGAGAATTTTCCGTATCGCCTCGACAGTTGATCGCTTGTGGACACCGACTTACACATAGCCTCTATTTCTTCCTTGTCGAGGTAGGGATTGTCTTCCCATTGCATATATTCGCACCACACTTGCGGGTCGTTTTTTTCGTTGAGTTCGATTTCGTCGTACACCCACGTCAATCCTTTAAGCGGAGTCATGGTTCCGAATATATCGCCGCACCTATCAAACACACGCATACGGCATTCCTCATATATATCCTTAGGCGGTTCTTCGTCAAACCACACAAAATCCAGCGACGCTCCCTGGAATTTTTCTCTGCCTTGGTCGCAGGACTTAAACCCGATTTTGCTCGTGCCCCCGAGATTGTTTTTCACGACGATATAGTCGATTATTCCGTATTCAGGCGAAGAGCGTTTGCCCTCCTGCATCACGATGTCCTCTATAAACCTCGGCGACAGATATTTGAGTATTTTTGCCTGCGCCACGTCGCGCTGCACTTGTTGCGACAAGCTCACAACCCAGCCAAACACGTCTTTTCTGTTCTGCCTGAACGGATGAATTCCCCTTGCCATCCACACGCTCTCCACTGCGCCGCACTCCGTTTTTCCCGAGCGGTTTCCTCCAAAAACCCACCTGTTTCTTTTCTGGCATTTATGAAAAGCCATCTGTTTTTGGTGCACAATGTCCTTGTTGTAGCTTGCAAGCGCGTCGTGTTTTCTGAGGTTTATTTCGTTGTCTATTTTGATTAGTTTAAGCAAAGTTTCGTTGTCTTTCATAGCCAAAGGATAAGACCGCCAAATGCGAAAATGCAAAAAATTATGACTATCAAAATTTGCGATTTGACAAAAAATCTATCAAAATTGCAATTAAAGACTTTTATTTTGGCAACAAATATAGTATTATAAGAACTATGAAAAAAGTCGCGCTGATAATTTCATCTATCGTTTTGTGCGTTGCGCTTGCGCTCACCGTTTTAGCAGGCGTACTTTTGCCATGCACGATTGCGTATGCGGCGAGCGAAAAAGACGTAGTTCTCGCCACCGTATCCAACCTCGAAGGCAACGAATATCCTCTTGCCTCGACTATCGCGCTTTACAACGAAAGCGAAGGATTTTACATTCCCGAAAGCTATTACGTAACCGACGTCGTGCAACGTCAGGCAATCAATTATATCTACTACACCGTTCAATATTGCGGACAAGAGTTCTTGTGCCAAGACGGCACTCTTCCTGCCGCCTCGAAGGTTGCGTTTGACGACGGCGTATCCCCATATCCCGACGTTACTTTGACAATCGCAAGCGAAAGCATAGATTTGAAAGGAACTGCCGTTACCAACGACTATACAATCAAATTTCTGGGATACCATCTCACCGATTCCACGCAAATTTACGTCATGGCGACCTACAACGGCGAGAAGAAGTTTGGTTTTGTTTCAAAAGACGCGTTTTCGGCATTTGTCGTGCCATATCATCCCGTCGCTCAAGCCGAGCGCAACCGCATACTTGAGAACAAAAAACCTGTCGAACCCAAAGGCGGCGACATCGTTCCCAACACTTCGCTTGCGCTGCGCATAGTGCTTATCATCGGCATTGCGGTTCCTGCGGTTATCATTGTAATTTTGCTTTTCAAGCCTTCCAAGCACGACGTATCCGACGGCAAAAACCAATTGCGCCGCTCACGCAGAAAGGACGAATTCGATTACGACTCTTCTCGTTCCTA
>JBNMJA010000116.1:0-3358 GCA_050873585.1 Bacillota bacterium
GTTGACGCTTCAGACTCGTTGACACTCCAATCAAGTGTCGATTTGAGGCGGTTAGATACTCGATAAAATCGTTTTCGGACGGATTCAATGCCGTCCGAGAGCGAGAAAAGCATCGTTATGATTGCAAATCGCTCGCAAAACGGAAGGGCAACAGAGATATTGCGAAATCGCAGTTCTAACCGTGCGTTTTCAAAAAGGTGAAACGTCCGACAAAAAAGTTGTCGAAAATTCCAATAAAACGCTTTGCTCGATTGTAGTTTATATATAGGTATATATATAAATCCGCAAGGCAAACAAAAAAACAAGCAGAAATATAAGGAAAGACTATGCAAGCAAGCAAAAGCAGAAACTTCAAAATCATAATGTCGATTATGATTCCGCTTTTGGTGATCGTGACCACCGCAGTTATGGTGGGCGCGTCTTTTGCATGGTTCACAAACGCCGAAAAAGTTACGATAACCGAGATCACGATGTCCACTGCCGACGCATATACCATCACTTTTGAACTTGGTGGCAACTCGCTTTGGGACAATATGCTTTACGTCGGACAAACCGCGTTTTGCGACAAAGGCACAAACAGGGGCAAACTTATGACCGCTGCGGTCGCAGGCTCTAACGACGTTGACACGAGCAATCGCGCCTACTATTTTATCAACACCGTTGCGCTCAACACCGGCGGCAGAACCTTCGATATGAGTATGGCGTTCGATACGACTGAAATTTTGAAATATGAATATAAAAAGGATGCTGACGGCAACTACGTTCGCGACGGAAACGGCAATCCGATTATCCTCAAAGATGAAAACGGCAATTCAAAGTATTCGTCCATAAAGAAATACGGATTTGAAAACGCAAATCCCGCAAGCGATATTCCGTATGCATTCACCTGGTTTTTCAAAGAACGCAATATCGCAGCCGTGCCAAAAAGCACAAATTATGAAGAAGTGACATCGGGCACTAAGACGTACGAACGACTCAAACAACTCGAGCCGTCGGCAGGTGAAGAGTGGTACACGCCTTACGGAAAGCTCTCTTTCGGAGAGGTTTCCGAAATTGTCGGCAACACAACGACAAAAAGCGTTGTCGTGACGGCGATCAACGGCAAATCGATAGACGTCGATAAGTTCAACCTTAAAGACAAAGACATGAGATGTGATGTCACAGGCTTTTCGACCACGGATAGCAAAATCTACGATTTCTATATCGTGTTTGCACCCGAAACCATGTTTTGGATGCAATTTTTCAAAGCCGATCGCGACAAGTATAAGGCAAGCGACGTATACACCCCAGACGAGCAGAAGAAAATATTTGAAAAACTCGAAAATCAAATGTTCTATTCGAGCATGAGTTATTCGGGTTCTACGTTCAAGTTTTCGGCGGTAATCAAAGTGAATTCGGTGCAAGAGGAGGCGCAAGGCAATGAATAAGACCAAACGCACCCTTATTGTATCGTCCGTCGTTATGGCGCTGATTCTCGTTGTTACCGTGGTCAGCGTGACAGCCGCATGGTTCACCAACGTTGCAGACTCAACGCCGACGGGATTTGAAATCAGTTCCGACCTGTTGCAAGAGAGCGCAAGCATAAGTATTGACGAAAGCGTGAGCGGATACGGCTCTTCCATATGGCCTGCGATTGCAAACCCCGGCTATCTTGCCAAAGGCAATCTCGCGCCCTACGGAACTGCGTTGAAAAATGCAGAAACGGGCGTGATTGACAAAAGTGTAAAATGCGCCGTGCTCTATTTTCCGATCAAGTTTGTCGGTGACCCCGATTCGGGCGCAACCGACGGCAGAAAATCGCTCGTACTCAACGTGGTTTACGCTCATCTCGGCACGAAAAGCGAAGGCAACGAGGACGTGACGGAGGGTAAGGAAAACTATCTGTCTGCGTTCAACGTTGAAATGGAACTGGTTAGAATCACGGAAACCGGCAGTGAAACTATCGATCCCGTCAAGCCGAGCGAGAGTTCGACCGCAAAAGACGTTTATTATTATCAACCGTTCTTTGACAATGCGACAGAACTTCTGCCTAGTTACAAATTGTATATGCTCGTCAATCCCGGCGACACGTATTACGTCAAAGCGACGGTCTATTTCAACCAAATCGACGAGGAATGTGACGAAAAACTCATCTATATGGACGTCGATAAAGACAAATCGATCGTGCTCAGATTCGAGTTGCAAAATCAAATCGATTCGACGATAGATATTAGAAATGGTCCAATTACAATGCCCGCAGGAAAAATTCCGCCCGTAACCTCCGCAACGCAAGGATAAACGCAACGATGAAGACAATTCGCAAAAACAGAATCGCGATGATAATCGCAATCATAGTACTCTTTGCCGTCGCCGCTTCGACGATGGGAGTTTCCTATGCGATTTGGACTTCACCCGACGGCTCTTACGGCGGAGGAGAATCCACGGCGTCACCGTCCGTCACACCCGATTCAAACAACGTTTGGGCAAAGTATTTCAACGGTAATATCATTGAACCATATGACAAAGACGGCAGCAAAATCGAGGGCAACTGGTTTGAAATCACGACTTTCTATACCGACGGCGCTGACTGCCAAGGATTGAATCTGTCCGACGTTTACATTCCATCAATAATAACGAAAGGTGAAACAAAGTATCAGGTTTACCGCATCACCAACAGCATTTTTGCCGATTCGACGCTAAAGAGCCTACCCGTAAGTATTCATATTCCCACGACGGTGTGCGAGATCGACGCTGCGGCGTTTGCGTCTTTGCCGAATCTCGAAACGGTATATTTTGAGAACTTGAATCCTTGTACAATCGGCGAATACGCCTTTGCGGGATGCTCTAAACTCACAACCGTCACAATAGTAAACGGCACAAAAGAATTGTTGAAGGCAGACCAAACCGCTTTTATAGGCACTAAAGTTACGCTGTAAATACAGCGCCAAAATGGGATATAACAAAAAAATCAAGTTTTTTTGCAAATATGGCAGCAATGTTTGACACAAGCGCAAACTCTTGTTATACTAAATAGGCTCGATAAAAGAGATTTGCTTTATTTGTTATGAAAATAACGAGGCGAGCGTAAGCGTGTCTTGCTTGAAAGCGAAACGTCAAACCGTTTGGATTAAAACGGTTTCCGAAAAAAGAAACGTTTGCCTTAAAATGCGAATGGAAGCGTATCGAAGCGGTCATAACGAGGCGGTCTTGAAAACCGTTTGGGTGAAAGCCCACGGGGGTTCGAATCCCTCCGCTTCCGCCAAAAATATGCTGCTGTGGCTCAGGTGGTAGAGCACATCCTTGGTAAGGATGAGGTCACCAGTTCAAGTCTGGTCATCAGCTCCAAATCCGTGAACGGAATTCGTTCACGGATTTTTCA
>JBNMJA010000117.1:0-3339 GCA_050873585.1 Bacillota bacterium
CTCGGATATTTGCCAAAGGGCGACCACAGCATTTATACGCATTTCGAGTCCACCAAAGAGGCAATCGAAAAAGGACTGGATTTGCTCAAAAGAGGCGGTTTGATGTGCGTTTCCGTGTATTACGGCGGCGATAGCGGATATGAGGAAAAGGACGCGCTTTTGCCATTTTTGAAAACACTGGACGACGAGAAATATCAAGTGCTCGCAACCTTCTTCTACAACTGGAAGAAAGATCCGCCCATACCGATTTTTATTATCAAAAACTAAAGGAAGGCAGGATATGAACGTATTGTTTGTGTGTTCTTCAAACGTGTGTCGCAGTCCGTACTGCGAGTTTTTGTTGCGCCGACTTGTAGACAACGACGAACAACTTAAAGGCAAAGTCAACGTCTGTTCTTCCGCAGTGTTCAACCGCAGCAAACGGATTTTTCCCAAAGCCGTGGATATTCTTGTGCGAGAGGGGTTTGACAGAGAAGAAGTGCTTGCTCATAAGCCGTCTTTTAAGGACGATAAAGAAAGATTTGAAAATGCGGACGTCATTATCGGTATGTCCAGAACGCACGGCTTGATGACGCCCAAAAAGTATAGAAACAAATATTGTACGCTGTCCGAAATCGCCACGGGAAAATACGCTCCCGTGCCCGATCCTTTCCTTGCGACGTCGCAGAAGTCGTACGACAAAACCATGGCTGTTCTCAAGGACTACGTATACAAGTATTACCAAAAGCTGAAACAAGAGATATGATTGTTTAGAATATCGATAAACACTTGCGGAAATCTGTATCGTTACTATACGTTTGTCTGCAACTTTATGTAATTTTAAGAAAGTTTTTTTGCAAATTATTTGCAAATTATTTGACGATGTATTGCCATGATGTTTATTATAAAAATATCCGACAAAACGTTGGGGAGTCTTTTCACAAACTTTGCCTTGAGCGCATATCAAGGTTTATAAATATATCGGCAGGTTGAGTCAATGAAAAAAGTTATTTGCATAATTGCAGTGATTATCGTGCTTTGCTCTTGCACGCTGTTTTTTGTTGCGTGCAATAAGGAGGAAGTTATAGAGCCGACGGGCGATTTTCTCGCCGACGTGGCAAAAATCAGCACGCGCCCCGATTACGCCAGTATTTTGAACGATTCGGAAATTATGGAGAAATACGAAATCGACGATTCGGAGGATTTGCTTAAAAAAGCGGTTGAGGGCAGCGCGACCGTCGACGAAACGAAAAAAGCCGTTATGCTTCTTTACGACGTTGCGAATAAGAGCAGAATAAGCGAAAATCACGGTTTGTCGCTTATGGTGCAGGACTCGCTCGGAGGAAACAAGATGGGCAGGGTTTACATGCACGGATTCACCCTCCAAAAAGGCGATAAATGGTACTATCAACTTGCATCTCAGGCAGCGGAAGGCGACGTTGCAGGCTTTGAGGGATTTGCCGAACTTTTGAGTCCTATCGCAGGCAACTTGCAGGTGGCTTATACGAGCGGCGACGACAAATATCACTACGCTTACGTTATGGGTTCGGACACGCAACTGGATTGCTCTCCCGCCACGTTCCCGTATGCGACGTACATCATTCCCGAGGGCGACGAGCCTGTGGTTTATGACGGTTTCGAAGCTTACCAGGCGGAGAGAAACTGTCGCGACAGTCAGCTTGAGCTCAATAATATGCGCATATACATGTCCTTGCTCAACGACGAGGATTTGAGCGTGGAATACAATGCGGAAGAAAAGTTTTATACGGTGAAGTTTTCCATCAATTGCAGCGATCAGAAAAACGAGCAGTTTTTGGACTTCCAGGAGATGTCCAAGCGAGATCTCGACACGGGTACGTTCCTCAAAATCAACAACACGATCGTCGGATGGCGCGCCGAAGTCGAGGTGTGGGACAACGGCTACGTCAAGGCGTTCCGCTCCTACGAAAACTGGCTTATGAAAGTGCTTGGTCAAAGCATCGATTCCAGCCCTAAAAACGAGTTCGAATACTTGTGGAAAGCGGACGAAATCGTGAAAGTAATAAGTCAGGACGAGAGGATTCAGTCCATTATGGAAACATATCTCGACGCTTCCGACGAAGAGATTATCGAGCGTGCGATAGAGTATTACAGCGATCCGAAAAGCGTATACGTATTTGATTGGTTCACGTTCTGGATTGCGCTCGGCGCGTCTATTCTCGGCGCGATAATCGTTGTGATTGTTGTCCTTGTAATTCTTGTCAAAGTCGGAAAAGCGCCCAAACTCAAAGCCGCGCTCGAACGTATGGCGCAAAGAGACAGAGAGCGCCGTCAAGCCATAAAAGATCAGGACGCAAAGGATAAAGAAGAGAAAAAAGAGCGCAAAATCGAAAAGAAAGAGGCAAAAGCCGAAAAGCGTGAAGAAAAGCGTGAGGCGAAAGCCGAAAAACACGGCGAGAGCGCTCAAAACGACGATTTGACCTCGACAGATAGCTGTTTTTCGGACAGCGAAACAAATAGCGACGATACGTCGGATATGCAATAAACAAAGCGCGCCCATTGAAAAACGGGCGTGTTTTTTTGGAAAAAGAGATATTGACACATTGATTTATTCAATGTAAAATATATAGGTATTGTGCAGATAGTGCGCAAAATACGGGATGAAGGGAATTTTATGCAAAAGAAAATTGTCGGTTTGACGCTTTGCGTCGTTATATGTCTTGCTTGCGCGCTCGGTATGGTGGCTTGCAATAATGACGAAGGCGATGCCCCTGTGGAGTTTACGCTCCCCGACGGCTCTCGCCCGTCTTACGATTCGCTGTTTTCGGCGGAGGATAAGGCTTTGCTCGATAAGGCGGTTGCAGGAAACGCCACTGACGACGAGATGAAAGAAGCGGTTATGGTGCTTTACGACACCGCAAACAACAGCCGCATCAACACCGCAAAATCGCTTGTCGTGCAGGAGAGTCTTGCAAATCCCAAGAATGCCTTTGCCGCGCTTGCGACAATCAAGATGCATGCGGTCAACCTCCGCGACGGCGACAAGTGGTATTATCAACTTGCAACCAACGTCGACGCAGGCGATCCCACTCTCAACGCCATGTTCTCAATTTGGTCGGGATATCTCAAAGTCGGCTATTGCAAGGGCACGGACGACAACGGCGACGGCGAGCTTGATTATTATTATTTCGGCAAGGTCGGCGCAGACTACAATTGCGACGTTTCCGTAGGCACTTTCCCGTATGCAAAGATTGCTTTCCCCGAAGGCACAAAGCCTTTCCAAGAATCTATGACGCTTGCCGAGTTCAACGACGAGCTCAACGTGCTCAATGAAATCCACGAAATCTGCAATATGGATTTTTGCAAAGAGATTATTGCAGA
>JBNMJA010000118.1:0-3225 GCA_050873585.1 Bacillota bacterium
GTATACTGGAGCCCAATGCCAAGCCTTCTTGCAAAATCTCGATGTTGAGGTTGCGATACTCTGCGCCGTCGCTCGGCTTATACCATATCCAAAGGAGCAAACGAGTGCCGGTGGAGTCAAAATTCCATTGACTGTCATCGCTTTCGATAATGATGGATTTTGCACTTTCAAGCTTACTTCTCGTGAAGGTGGACGCTTTCTTTCCGTAAGCCTCTATTCTGCCAGTGGATTCGGGAGTGTTGATAGCAAGATATCTTGCTTTGATAATTCCGTTGTCCGAAACCTCGTTGTCGGGGTCGTTGAAGTGGGTGGTGTCGCCGTCGATATAGTTCTTGACGGTGACTTCCATCTTCTTGGAGTCGGAATTCATATCCAATTTGACTTGAGAGACGTAATCGACCAATTTACTTTGATTGCCGTCTCCACCGCCCTCGCCCGGCGTCCTATCGCATGCAGCAAGGCTGAATACGATAAGAACTATCATGGCGAGAATCAAAATCAGTTTAAACTGTTTTTTCATTTTGAAATTCCTCATTTCAATATTACATACACGCACTGTCTACGCACGCATACGAATAGTATTCTTACTTTTTTGCAACGATAACGTTTTTATCCGTCAATTATTGTTGGTCGTAGATACACTTGTTGACAGCGTCTTTAAACGCAGTATTGATAAGTTCGTCAACGTTGTCTGTTTTTGTAGAGAGGCACTTTGCAAGCATTTTGCCTACTTCTGCACGTGCGGAAGAAGAGCCGTTGAATGCAGGCGACGTGAATACGGTGTTTTGATACTTTTGGCATACTGATGCGCCAAGAGCCGTAATAAACTCGTTCTTGCCGTTCGCTTTTGCAATCCATTGCTTATACAAATCGTCTTTCTCAACAGATTTGATTACCGGGATATAACCGTTGCTGATAGCATAGTTTGCTTGGAATTCAACGTTTGTTGCAAGGAATTTTGCAAACAACCATGCCGCCATAACTTCTTGCTTATTGGATTTGTTGAAGATACATGCAGACGGTCCTTGAGAGATTGCTTTGGGGTTGGAGAACTTAATCTCTTTCTCGCCTGTTTCAGCATTCGTTTCCCACGTGAATTGTGATTGAGGCATCATTGTGATACCGACCTCGAACAATCCGTCGGAAGGAAGTTGATAAGAAGTACCGCCGGTAGAACCTACGCACATATAGCACTTTTGTTTGCCTTCTGCCGCACCGACCTTGAACAAGTCGGAGATGTACTTGCCGTTTTCAAGAATCTTGGTCGTGATATAACCTTTTTGACGCCATTCACGGAATTTCTTTACGAATGCCTTGTTGGTGTCGTTGTTGAAGATGAAGTTGTTGTCGCCATCGAGTGTGGTATAACCCGAACCGAGTTGTTCGCACATGGTGATGAACCAGTTTGCCTCGGAGTCATAACCGAACGGAACGGATACAGAATCGATTTCTTTTATCTTTTTGCAGACAAATTCGATGCTGGATTTGCAGTTTTCGGGGCAAGCCTCCGTGCACCACCAGTGTGTAGGAACGTCAAATTCTGTTTTATGTTCGTTGAAAAAATCTAAATTGTAGAACAACACGTCGGTTGATCTTGCAACGGGCAATTGATATAAGCCGCCGCCTTCGAAGTTTTTGCCTTCGTTGTAGAAGTTTTCAATCAAATCGCTCTTTTGCTCAGCGGAGAATCCCACCAAACTGCCGTCCGCATTAGTCTTATCGCTGTTTGCAAGATTATCGAGTTTGATAACTGCTTTTGCAAGGTTGTAAACTGCCACGTGGTCTGAATAGCAATACGCAAGGCTCGGTGCTTGCTCGATACCGCCTGCCAATGCCGTGTTGATTTGCGTCAAAACTTCGTCGTAGCCACCCTTATATTGGGGTTCAACCTTAATATTCGGGTACTTTTCATTGAATTTTGTAATTGCATTATTCATAACACTTTGCAGTTTTGAACCCATGTTGTGAGCAAAAGTAATAGTAACTTCACTGCCGTCGTATCCTCCGTCGGGAACTTGGAAATCAGGATCCGCCATCGGTTTTTTGTTGCATGCTGCCAACGAAAACGCAGTAGCACAAACCAATACTAACGCAAGCAATACTATCAATGCTTTTTTCTTCATAATCTATACTCCTTTATTTGTTTTATATTTCTTTGTATTTTCGATATTAAATCTTAATACAACGAATTATCCTTTAATACCGCTTCTCGATACGCCTTTCATAATGTATTTTCTGAGGAAAATAAACACTGCGAAAAGCGGAGCGGATACTATAACGACTGCTGCCATCTGCATCGGGTAGTTGGTTTTTTGAGTTGTCGGATCAATGAACGCCGCACCTCTCAAACCGTTTGATACGAGTTGATGCAATTCGTCGTCGGCAACGAGTTTCGGCCACAAGTACGAGTTCCATGCGCCCATCATCTTCAAAATCGTGATTGAAATGATTGTCGGGAGCGCAAGCGGTATCATAACTTTCCACAAATACTTCAAATCACTCGTACCGTCGACTTTCGCCGCAAGATACAGTTCATTGGGGATTTGCAAGAAGTTTTGTCTCAACAAGTAGATGTAGAACACGCTTACGAGGAACGGAACGATAAGCGCCGTGTACGTATTGAGCCACCCGAATTTGACTACCGTAACGTAGTTGGAAATCGTGAACATCTCGCCCGGAATCATCATCGTTGCGAGCAATGCGCCGAATAAGAAGTTTTTACCCTTGAATTCGAGTCTTGCAAACGCAAATGCGGACAAAACCGTAACTACCAAAGACAAGACTGTCGATACTATACCGACCAATACCGTGTTTTTGAAGAGCACGCCGAGATTCGCCGAATTAAACGCTTCGGTATAGTTTGACCACATAACCTTTTGCGGCCAGAACGTAGGCACGGGAGCGGCATATTCCGTCGTAGTTTTGAGTGAAGAAATAATCATCCAATAGAACGGGAACAAAACCGCAACTGCTATAAGTAGCAAAAATACGTATCTCAAAATCGTCCCCATTACGGAGAGCACCTTTTGTTTGCCTGAAACGGTTTTTATGTTTCTATCATGCATTACAACCATAGAATTTGCCATAATACACCTCTCAATAGTGGACTTTCTTCTTGCTTACATACAAGTTGATAATCGTAACTGCAAGAATAATCGCGAACAAGATAAGTGCCGCGGCACTCGCTCTGCCCTGATGCGAACCCGACAAAGATTGATAGATATA
>JBNMJA010000119.1:0-3174 GCA_050873585.1 Bacillota bacterium
TATTATCGGAGAGTTGTCGCTCAACGGAGAACTTCGTCACGTCAACGGAATTATGCCGCTGCTCATCTCGGCAATGCAAGCGGGACAACGCAAGTTTATTATTCCTGCTTCAAACGCAAGAGAAGCGAGTTTTATCGAAGGCATAGACGTATACGCGCTTGAAAATCTCCGTCAAGTCGTCGAGATGCTCTCGGGCGTGATATACGAAAAAGTGCCGTCATCGACTTACGAGTCGGCGTGCGTGAATCACGGCTACGGCGTGGACTTTGCGGACGTAAAAGGGCAGACGGTTGCAAAACGCGCTCTTGAAATCGCAGTCGCAGGCGGACATAACGCACTTATGATAGGCCCTCCCGGCGCAGGAAAAACCATGCTTGCGAAATGCGTGCCTACGATTATGCCCGAAATGACCTTCGAAGAGGCAATCGAAGTGACCAAGATACACTCGGTTGCAGGCATACTCGACAGCGACGTGGGTATCGTGACGACGAGACCTTTCAGAACTCCGCATCACACGACCACCGTACCTGCTCTCGTGGGCGGCGGCGCAAAGGCAAAACCGGGTGAGGTCAGCCTTGCAAACCACGGCGTACTCTTCCTCGACGAAATGCCAGAATACTCTCGCCACGCGCTCGAAACTCTTCGTCAACCTCTCGAAGACAGACGAGTGACTGTGTCCAGAGTGCAACAGACCACCGAATATCCCGCAAACTTTATGCTCATCGCATCGATGAACCCCTGTCCTTGCGGAAACTACGGCTCGAAAAATCAGATTTGCCGTTGCACGCCCTCGCAAATCCACAATTACGTTTCCAAACTCAGCGGACCGCTGATGGACAGAATAGATTTGCAGATCGAAGTTGATAATATTTCCTACGACGAACTCAGAACCAAGCAAGAGGGCGAATCGTCGGCTCAAATCAAAGAGCGCATAAACAGAGTTCGTACGCTTCAAAGAGAGAGATTTGCAAACGACGGCATAGCGACCAACGCGGAGATGGGATCGAGAGAACTCGCAAAATATTGTCAAATCGACGAGAACTGCGAAAGGTTGCTCAAAAAAGCCTTTGAAAAACTCAATCTGAGCGCGAGAGGCACGACGAGAATCCTCAAAGTCGCTCGCACGATTGCCGATATCGAAGGAAGCGAAAATATCACGCCTGCGCATATTGCGGAAGCGATTCAATACAGAGGGCTTGACAGGAAGTACAGTTGATGGACAGATTTGACCAAAGCGCCAAAGTTTTGATTGCGCTCCAGTGCGTCGAGGAACTCTCGGGCAAGAAGAAAACGGCTTTGCTCGAAGAATTCGACGAGCCGAGTGAACTAAAAGAGGCTTTTGCAAGAGGAATCGCACAAAAGATACTCGGCGATCACGCAAACGAATTCTACGAGAAACTCGGCAAAATCGACGGTATCCTCGAGGATTTGCAAAAGAGAGAAATCCATTGGCTGACTTATCTCGACGAGGATTACCCCGAGGAACTTTGCGACGTATACGACAAGCCGATTGCGTTGTTTCTCAAAGGAAACACCGACGCACTCAAGATGCGCAAAATCGCCGTGGTGGGTACCAGGCGTCCCACGAGGTACGGCGCAAAAGTCGCGGAAGAGTTTGCAAGAGAATTTGCAAGAGCGGGGCTTTGCATAGTGTCGGGATTTGCAAGAGGCGTGGACGGAATATCACACAAGGCTTGCGTGGATAACGGCTCGGCTACTATCGCGGTGTTCGCGTGCGGGCTTGACGTCGTTTATCCTGCCGAGCATAGAGGACTTATGGACGGAATCCTCGCAAACGGCGGACTGCTCGTGAGCGAATATCCGCTCGGCACCAAACCGCTCCAATATCACTTTCCTGACAGAAACCGCATCGTGAGCGGACTTTCGGAGGCTGTGTTTCTTCCGCAAGCGGCAAAGAAGAGCGGCTCGCTTATCACCATGAGGCTTGCAATCGAGCAAGGAAAAGAAATATTCATCGTTCCCGGCAATATCTACGACGAGGAGAACGCAGGCGGCAACGAACTGCTGAGAGAAATGCCTCACGCGCTTGCAATCTCGCCCGAGGACGTGCTCGATTCACTGCATATCCAAAGGGAAGTCGTCGACAAAGAACCGGTGCAGTTGTCTATGATCGAAAGTCAGATTCTCGATTGTCTGCACGACGGAGAAAAGCACTTCGAAGAATTGCTCGCAGATACATCCCTTAACGTGGCGGATCTGACGAACGTGCTTTTCAACCTCGAAATCGACGGACTAATCATAAAAAGTGCCGGAAACTACTACGCTTTGGCGTGAAAAAAAATTAATAATTAATAATTGAGGGTGGGGCAAGCCCCACACCCCAACCGAAATTAAAACAACATAATATCAGGAGATAGAATGAAACAACTCATCATCGTTGAGTCACCGCACAAGGCAAAGACCATTCAAAAATATCTTGGCAACGACGCCGCGGTGCTTGCGTCCAAAGGGCACGTATGCGATTTGCCTGCTCGCTCGTTGGGCATCGACGTTGACAACGGATTCAAACCGCAGTATATCGTCACGCCGGACAAAGAAGCAACCATCAAACAACTTTCGCAAGCAGTCAAAAAGTATGACAAAGTCTACCTCGCAACCGACCCCGATCGCGAAGGAGAGGCTATTTCGTGGCACTTGAAAAACACGCTCGGCGTTCAAGGCGACAAGGTGCGTATCGAATTTAACGAAATTTCGCCAAAAGCAGTGCGCGCCGCTATGGAGAATCCGCGCGAGATCAATATGGACCTCGTAAACTCCCAACAGGCACGCCGCGTGCTCGACAGGCTTGTGGGTTATAAGATTTCACCCATACTTTCAAGAAAACTCAAACCCAGTCTTTCTGCAGGTCGCGTGCAGTCCGCGGCTCTTAAAATGATCGTGGACAGAGAGAAGGAAATCCGCAACTTCAAGCCCGAAGAATACTGGACTATCAGCGCTATGTTGCTCAAAGACGGCGCGAAAAAAACCAAAGCGAATCTCTTCGTTGCCGCTCTCAACGACAAGAACGGAGAGAAAATCAAACCGTCCTGCGCCGACGAGGCGTACGCAATCGCCGACCTTATGAGAAAGTGCGATTACCGCGTGGACGAAGTGAAAGAAAGCGTGTCTTTCTCAAAACCCGCACCGCCGTTCACCACGAGCACGATGCAACAA
>JBNMJA010000120.1:0-3164 GCA_050873585.1 Bacillota bacterium
CTATTGTACCTGGAGGCGCGCGCACGCGCGCGCAAGACGATATGATTTTCCGTCGTTTTTTACGGCAAATCGCTATAAATAACGTTGATTATTTTGGGCGAAATGTTCAACGTTTTTGCCACGATTTCAACTATACGCTCTCCCGATATCGTCGTTTTTTGAACGCCGACTCTCACGTTGCTTATCACCGTTGCGTTCATTTCGATATCAACCCTACCCTCGCACCCTTCGCTCTGAAGCGCGAGTCTTGCCTTTTCGCTTGTACTTATCGTCAAATTCAACCCTGCCGATACGCTCGTATCGGGCGCGGAAAACAAATCGTCGGAATCGAAATTCCAGTCGGCTTTTGCAACGACTGGTACTATCGATGCGATGACGTACACCACGAGCAGCGAAAACGCACCCCGAACGTATTTCGTGGTCTTCCCGCTCGGAAGTACGATTTCAAGCAACACACCGAGGCATATTACCCCAACCACCGACATTATCCACGCACCCATTTCACACTCCCATATTGCAAGACGATATCAAAAGCATTAACAGCAAAAAGAACATAAACGCAACGCCTGCAAGTGCGGTCACAAGCAAATTCATGTTTTTTGACACCGAAAAAAGCAGATTTGAAGTGCGCGTATCGCCAAGCGGTTCGCATATTGCGGCTGTCAGTTTGATCGTAAGCGAGAAAACCACCACTTTCACGAGCGGGAACAGCACAATGGCGCATAACACGATCGCGCCGGTATAGCCCAACGCGTTTTTCACAAGCACAACCGATGCCGACAGCAAGTCCAATCCGTCCGAAAGATAGCCGCCGAGAATCGGAACATAACTCGACACGGCAAATTTTGCAACGTTGAATCCGAATTTATCCACCGCTCCGCCTGTCACTCCTTGCACCGTAAGGAATGTTGCAAATATGCCGAACACGATGCCGATAAGCCACCCCGAAGCGGAGCGTATGAGTTTTGCGAGTTTGTCGAGTTTCACGGTTTTTGAAATGTTGCCGACCACGCAGAACACTATGCAAGCAATAAACGCAGGCAAAATCACCGTGCTTACGAGTTTCATAATATACGTGCAAAGCACTGCCATAAGCGGTGAGTAACCTGCCACGGTTGCAGTTGCGCCGAGCGTTGAAAGCAGAGTCAGTAACACGGGGAAAATTGCGTTGGCAAATGTTGTGAGTGAGTTTATGGTATCTCCCACGGTTTTGACGATTTGCACAATTCCGCTCATAAGCACGATTACTATTGCCGAATAACAAACCGTATGCACGACCTCCGTAGTCGATGTATTGAGGAAGTCGGACGTGAGAGAACAAAGCATGTTTTTCAGCAGACATATAACTAGAATCGTAAGAAAACTCGGCACGAACGACAAAAAATACCGTCCCGCCGATTTTGAAAGCAACGACATAAATTTTTCATAAAAACCTTGCGGATTGCCACTGACAAGCGCTTTAAGCGTATCTTTAATATCATCAATCGACAACGCCTCGTCAGCATCACCGTCAAGCGAATTCAAAAAATCCTGAAACGCTTTCAAGTCGAGTCCCGATATAACCTCGTCAACCGTATCGTTAAACTCTTGTTTTATCTCCTCTTCCGACTTGTCCGCGGCATAGGCAGTATTGTCAAAAACAATAAAGGCGCACACTGAAAACACACATAGAAACAGTGCGAAAAAGCACGCGATTCTAAACACGAAAACCGTCTTATTTTTCGGTTTGTTCAACAACGGTTTCATAGGAAAAATCCTTGTTTTCATATTGCGCTCACAAGCGTGGACACGACGTCCACGAGAGATTTTACAATTGAAATACTCATCAGAAAAATCACGATTTTCCCACCGAATTGCAACTTTTGCGCGATGGACTCGCACCCTGCGTCAGTTGCGACGGAGGAGGAATATTCCGTCAGATAACCTATTCCGATAATCTTCAAAACGGCAGAAAAAACCGCGTCGTCAATGCCGCTTTTTTCAACTATCGAATCAAAAGAAAGCACCACGTCACGCAGTGCCGAAAGCATCGTAATCACCATAACCACCCCCGTGGCAATGGTCGCAAACACACTGAATTCGGGCTTTGAATTTTTGAGCAAAGTCACCACGACAACGCCCGTCAAAGCGATTCCGATAAGTTTGAACATCATACTTTCTTTCTTGTTCTCCGATTATCAAATCAATTGCTTTCACCGCAAAAGAATGTTTAACATAGTAAATCGCATCAATAAAGTGCAAGTATTGATTTCAGCGTATCAAACAAGCCGCCGAGCATATCGAGCACGAGCACCGCCACAATGATAAGACCTGCAAGCGTTGCAAACGTTGCAATCTCATCGCGATCGCTCTTTTTTAGAATTACGCATACAATTGCCGTAAGCAATCCTACGCCTGCTATTTTAAGTATTACGTTTACGTCCATACACCACCCTCACGCCAAAATCAACAATATCGCAAGTCCGGAAAGCACGCACAATTTGAAATACATACTTCCGAGTTTTTTCTCTTCCTCCTTGCTCGTTTTTCGCTTTTGTTCAAACAAGTTTTTGTAATAAGCAACGTGTGACAATTGATCGTCGAGATTCGTCTTTCCAAGCGACGAAAAGAACTCTGCCAACTCTTTTTTTTCGTCGGTTTTCAAGAAAGAAGTTTTAACGTCGTCAAATCCGAAAGTCGTTGTGTTTTTTACAACCGCAATCCAGCTTTCGACCACATTTTCAAACTCTCCTTCTCTCCCCTTGAGAAACTTGTTTGCGATTTCCGGCATGGGAGTTTTTTTCATTCCTAGTTCTGTCGCAAGAGTCGACGAAAACTCACACGCAGACTTAAAAAACGCCACTCGAGATTTGTATCGTCTCTTCACGAGCACGCCGATATAGCACATAATCAGCGCAAGCAATCCGCCTGCAATAAGCCTCAATATTTCGCTCATACTTTTTTTTCGACTATATGTCCGATTGGGTTCTTGCCAAGCACTAAGAGCACCTCGAACGCTTCGGCAAGCGGCGCAAAATCGCTTTCCAATGCTCCATCTATACTATCGCCGTGCAGTGACGCAAATACGCTTGCTCCGCATCTCATTACGTCCAAAACCGCCTTGACGTCCTCTTGACCGAACAACTCGTCCGTGACAATAACGTCGGGATTCATTGCCCTTACGC
>JBNMJA010000121.1:0-3146 GCA_050873585.1 Bacillota bacterium
ACCGTTTTCACCTCAAACGACGTGATTATCCTCACGTTTACGCCGTTTATCTGCTATTTTGCGCGAAACTGCGATATCGACCCGATTCCGTTCATCTTCACGGAATTCGTTGCGGCAAACACCTGGAGCATGTTTTTGATCATCGGCAACCCAACCAACATATACCTTGCCACGTCGATGAAAATAGGCTTTGCCGAGTACGTGGGCGTAATGGCGCTCCCCACGGTATTTGCAGGGCTTTGCTCGCTTGCGATTCTTTATCTGCTGTTTAGAAAAAAACTCTCAGCACCTATGAACGCACACGAGAGCGAAATTGCAATAGACAACAAACCGTGTCTTATCATAGGTCTCGTCGTGCTTTGCGTTGCGACTATAATGCTTGCGATATCCTCTTATATCGGCGTTGAAATGTGGATAGTATCGGCAAGCGCGTGCGGCTTTTTGCTCGTAGCAAGCACGATAGCAACTCTCGCTCAAAAAAAATCGATGAAGCCGATAGGAAAAACGCTTGCACGTCTTCCGTGGCAACTCGTCCCGTTTCTGCTCTCGATGTTCGTAATCGTGCTCTCGCTCAATCAATGCGGAGTCACGCAGTATCTTGCCTCTTCCCTTCAAAATGCGGATTGCGCGCTGACTTTCGGCACGACTTCGGCACTCTTTGCCAATCTTATGAACAACATACCTATGTCGGTACTTTATTCGCAAATTCTTCAAAGCGTATCTGCGCAGAATCTTAAAGGCGCGATTTACGCCTCGATAATCGGCTCGAATCTCGGCGCATTGCTCACTCCGATAGGCGCGCTCGCCGCAATTATGTGGAATTCGATACTGAAAACGCAAAACGTCAAATTCACTTTCTTTGATTTCGTAAAACGTGGCGCGATCGTAGGCATTCCCACCCTGCTTTGCGCAATCGCAGGACTTGAAATAATGCTCCTTATTTGACTTTTCAAACGCAAAGTAATTTTTGACAATTTTTGTGTCAAAACTTCATGCCGCCTTATAAAATGATATATAAAAAAGAGGAAACATGGACTATTCAAAACTATTAAATCCCATAGCGTACAATCTCAAACCGTCGGGCATACGCGAGTTTTTCGGCATAGCGGCAACGAGAAAGGATTGCATTTCTCTCGGAGTCGGCGAGCCGGATTTTTCAACTCCCAGCGTTTTTTCGCAAGCAGGCATAAAAAGCATAATCGCAGGCAAAACGCAGTACACGGCAAACGCAGGCTTGATTGAACTTCGCAGGGCAATTTCAAAATATACGAACAGATTCTTAGACCTCGACTACAACCCCGAAAACGAGATTCTCATCACGGTCGGCGCAAGCGAAGGCGTTGACGTTGCGCTCCGCACCGTAGTTTCGCAAGGCGACGAAGTGCTTGTGCCCGAGCCGTGTTTCGTTTGCTACTCTCCCCTCGTTTCGCTATGCGGCGGCACGCCCGTATCGATAGATTGCAAAGAGGAAAACGATTTCAAACTTACTCCCGAGCAACTCGAAAACGCCCTGACGCCAAAAACCAAAGCGCTGATTTTGTCATATCCGAGCAATCCGACGGGCGCGATTATGGAAAAATCAGACCTTGAAAAACTCGTGCCTATCATCAAAAAGCACGATTTAATTGTAATCAGCGACGAAATTTACGCAGAATTACTCTACGATGGCACGAAATTCACGTCGATTGCGTCGATTGACGATATGCGCGAGCGCACGATAATAGTCAGCGGATTCTCAAAGTATTTCGCTATGACGGGTTGGAGATTGGGCTACGTTTGCGCACCCAAAGAAATCGTTGACGTAATGCTAAGGATTCACCAGTACGCGCTTATGTGTGCTTCCACCTCTGCGCAGTACGTTGCTCTCGAAGCGCTCAATGCGTCTTTCAAAGACCAATTCGAAGAAGTCAGGAAAATGCGCGACGAGTACGATAAGCGCAGACGATATATCGTGAACCGTTTACGAGCAATGGGATTGAAATGCTTTGACCCCAAAGGCGCGTTTTACGTTTTCCCTAGCGTAGAATCCACGGGAATGGACGGCGAGCAGTTTGCCTACGCTCTGCTCGACAGCAAAAACGTAGCGGTCGTTCCCGGCGGAGCGTTCGGAAGAAGCGGCAAAAACTATATTCGCATAAGTTACGCCTATTCGCTCGAAGTAATAAAAAACGCCCTCGATTTAATCGAAGAATTCATCAAAGAAATCCGATAATTCAAAAAAACGCATACGAAAAGCGCGATTCAAACGAATCGCGCTTTCGTTATTTGATACTTTTAACCGATAGTTACCGTTCCGTCCTCGGCAATAGTAATCGTATCGCCCGTATTGACGGATTTGAGGAATTCGTCGCCAAGTTCGTCGATTGCGATGACGTTCGAATCTTCCCAAATCTTTGCAAGGACGATTCCGCTTGCGGCGAGCGAGTCGATATGCTCGGAGAAAAGGAACGCCGCAGGATTGATACCCATCGAGCAAACGGTCTGAATAACTAGACCGCCCGTGGTCGAACCGATAGTTTGCGGCAAGCAAAGTGCTTTGCCCGTGATATTAAGTCCGAATATATCCTTGTTGTTCTGGTCACTGACGATAACTTGCTTAGCGTTTGTGAGCGCGCTCTTTTGGAACGTCGCAAGCGTGTTCACGCCCTGTCTTGATACGACGGCTTCGCCCTTAAAGTTGCCTGCCGCTATAACTCTGCCTTTGAATGTTTTCATACTCTTCACTCCTTTCCTGCGATAATGTTGAGAAGGTCTGCCGTCTTATAATATCTTGCGATACTGTAAGTGCGGAGTTTGTTGGAGCAAGTCGCGATAGATTTGCCTTTTGTAAGAGGATTGTTGGTGTACATAAGCGGGCAAATACTCGTGAGTTTTGCGCCCGTTGCAATCAAGCGATTGTATGCGGGGGTTTTCTTGAATTTTGCTACGACGTCGGGAGCGGAGCAAACGATAGTTTGCAATGCAACTTTCTTTTTGCCGCTATCTTTGAGTGCTTTTTCGATCATATCCGTCCACTCGTTGAGTTGCGTAAACGTAAGATGCGGACAGCCGACAAACGCCATCGTAGCCTTGCTGTCGGGTTTTTTCCACATATTGGGATAACTCTTATACACTCTTTCGAGTTCCGCGTCGTCGATGACGTACAC
>JBNMJA010000122.1:0-2992 GCA_050873585.1 Bacillota bacterium
ACAACGGGCTTGCGACAACGCAAAAGCGTTGTCGGCAAACTCTGTTTGCAACCTGCATTCTGCAGCTGACGCGATTGTCGTTTCACGAATCAATCGCTATTACGCTCGCCATACTCGCTACAAGTCCTGTTGTCCGCACCAAACGAGACCCAGTTGAACCAGAAAGGTTTGACTGGGTTTTTCTTTTTCTAATATTTGTAATATTAGGCATACATTTCAAATCTAATGGTTTTCTTTTCAAGCGGAAGATTTGACCTGCGTTTCATAACAACATTTTTTGAAAATTTGTAAAATAAAAAGACCTGACGCTTATCTGCATCAGGTCTTATTTAGACTATAAGACTTGTATTGCTTTAAGTCTATTTAAAATTTTGCAAACAAAGACGGAAGGCATTGCTCGAAACAAACGCCGTACCGATGTTCGGGAGGTGTTTTTTCTATACATTCGACAGTGAAGTCGGCGGCGATTTTTGCGGAATCGAAAAGCGATTTGCCGTTTATATACGCGCCTGTTAACGCTGACGCGAATACGTCGCCAGTGCCGTGACAACTTCTGGCTAATTTTTTGTGTTTGTAATATTGCTTGTTGCCGTTTTCAAAGACGACAACGCCCGTTGCGGAATCGTCGTAACTTACGCCCGTCAAGACGATCGTTTTTGCGCCGAGTGCTGCAAGTTTTGACAAAAGAATATCGATATACGCCTCGTCGTAAGCGGATTTGTATTCTTCGCCCGTAAGGAAGCACGCTTCGGTTATATTTGGCAGAATGACGTCGGCTTGCGAGCATAAATCTTTCATTGCAGACACAAAATTCGCATCGAAAGCAGGATAAAGTTTTCCGTTGTCCGCCATTGCGGGATCGACGATTTTTGGCGCGTTCGGTTTGAGGCAGGTTTGCATAGCCTCTTTCACATACTCGATTTGTCGTGCGCTTGCGAGGTAGCCCGTGTATATGCCGTCAAAAAATATTTGCTCTTTTTGCCAGTGCTTGCGTATGGGCGGTATGTCTTCCGTCAAATCTCGGCAGGTGTAGCCGAAAAAACCGCAAGTGTGGGTGGACAGTATCGCCGCAGGAAGAATCGCTGTTTCGATTCCGCACGCGGAAATTATCGGTAGAGCGACGGTAAGAGAGCATTGACCCACGCAAGATACGTCCTGCACCGTTAAAATTCGTTTGTTTTGCATACTTCACCATGAAATACGTTTATTACGCTCGTTTTTGCGAACACACATATAATATCGTTTATTGCGATTGGATTGTCAAACCAAATATTGTCGAATTTTGCGACTTTACAAAGACTTTACGTTTGCTTTACCGAAATCGGGCTGTTTGAAAGTTTCGAAAATGTTATGCTTTGCTTGCAAACTTAAAACAAGGAGCAATTTATGAAAAAATCAATCTTCATTACGATAGCAATCGCACTCGTTTTGGTAACGGCGGTATCGCTCGTTGCGTGCAACGCAGGCTTTAATCCCGACAAGGACATAACCGTTATTGCAAGAGAGCAGAGCAGTGGCACCCGCGAGGCGTTTGACAAAGTTGTCACAGACGGCACGCACTATCTCAACGAAAAAGACGAAAACGGCAAAACCGTGTTCCGCACGACCTCGAAAGCAAACGTGCAGAGCAAAACCGGTACCGTGTTGTCGGCGGTACAATCCGACAAACAGGCAATCGGTTACGTTTCGCTCGGTTCTGT
Organism: Bacillota bacterium; assembly: GCA_050873585.1. GTDB lineage: Bacteria > Bacillota > Clostridia > Christensenellales > CAG-917 > CAG-475. The sequence goes on from JBNMJA010000122.1 coordinate 1,701, forward strand.
GAACGATTCTGTCAAGGTTGTAAAGGTTGCAGGCGTTGTGCCGAGCAAACAAACCGTGCTTGACGGAACGTACAAAATTCAACGTCCGTTCGTATTTATGACAACCAACAAAACCGAACTTTCCGCAAGAGTCGCAGACTTTATGAAATTTCTCAAAAGCGACGCGCTCGAAGCGATTTGCGACAGTGACGAAGTGGGAACGATATTCCTTTCCGACGGCGCAAAGAGAGCGAACGCGGGTAAGGACGCAATAGCGGTCGGTACGTACGAAAAACAAGCGGCGCTTCCCGCAGGTGACAAGATCGTCGTGCGCGGTTCTACGTCTATGGAAAAACTCATCAATGCGGCGGCAAAAGCGTATGCAAGCCTTTACGGCGTGAACGCAAGCGACGTGTTCGATATTCAACTCGAAGGTTCGTCGGTGGGTCGCAAGGCTGTTGAGGACGATAACAGCGGCAACGTAATCGGACTTTCTTCTGCGGCGGTGGACAAGGACGGCATCGACAGTTTCAACGTCTGTCTCGACGCAGTTGCCGTTATCGTCAACAAAGATAATACAAGCGTAGAAGATTTGACCCTTGAACAACTCTACAAAATCTATACGGGTGAAATCACCAAATTCAGTCAACTCGGCTAATTATGACTGCAAACAGAATTAAAGACAAAATAGGAAAAGGCGTTTTCGCATCGGCGGCGGTTGTTTGTACGATTGCCGTCGTTGCGATTTTCGCGTTTCTGATTGCCAAAAGCGTACCCGCGCTCAAAGAGATAGGCTTTTTCAACTTCCTTTTCGGCGATAAGTGGATGCCAGACAAAGACGACGTATACGGCGGCGCGGCATCGGGAAGTTACGGCATATTTACGATGATAGTCGGCACGCTCTCGGCAACTGTCGGCGCGCTTATAATCGGCGGAACGCTCGGATATTTCACGGCGATTTACCTTGCGTTTTATTGCCCGAAATTCCTCAAAAAACCGCTTTCGTCGGTCATCAATCTTTTGGCGGGTATACCGTCCGTCGTATACGGATTTTTCGGGATCGTGTTTTTGCTTCCGCTTCTTTCAAACGTTGCGCCGAACAACGGCAGCGGACTTTTGGCGACGTCGCTCATACTCGGCATAATGATAATGCCGACCGTCGTATCCTTGTCACGCACGAGCCTTGAAGCCGTGCCGAAAAGTTATTACGAAGGCTCGCTCGCAATGGGCGCGACGCACAGCGAAACGGTGTTTCGCATTATGTCGCCTGCGGCTCGTTCGGGCATAACGGCGTCTTTGGTTTTGGGCATAGG
>JBNMJA010000123.1:0-2978 GCA_050873585.1 Bacillota bacterium
CCTCGTACATGTTGCAGTTCATGGCCGGACAAATGAGTTTTTGAGCGTTCGAGGCAAGATACGTCGTTGTAAGCATATCGTCGGCAATGCCTTCGGCAAACTTTGCGATGACGTTTGCGGTTGCGGGTGCGACCACCAAAATATCCGCCATTTTTGCAAGAGATATGTGATTGATATCAAACTCTTTTACAGGCTCGAAAGCGTTGGTTACGACCGCGGATTTCGCAAGTGTCTGGAACGTCAATGGCGTGACAAACTCACGGGCATTGTCAGTCATAATGACATCAACGCTCGCTCCGAGTTTTTTTAGTCTCGATACGATTTCGCACGCTTTGTACACGGCAATGCCGCCGCTAACGCCCAAAACTACGTTTTTTCCGTACAACATAATAACCTCGCTATCCGTCAAGTGAGTATTTCAAAACGCAACGCAAACAATCAGTCGCAAACGATTTTGATCTTGTCCTCGTACACTTCCTTGCAAGCTAGAGAAATCGGTTTTAATCCGCTCTTTTCAAGATAAGCACTTTCGGTCGTGGCGAGTTCACGCGCACGTTTTGCGACTGCGACTGTGAGTGCGTATCTGCACTCTGCGTGTTTGATGAGTTTGTCGATTGGGGGATCGATCATCATAGTTGTTTCCTCCGATGAGTTTATACAAATTATTTTTTATCGTTTTGCGCTCTTTCGAGCGATTTATTCCTTTGTTATTATGCGCTTAACCGTCAACCGCAAACGGAGCTGTTTCAGGCGTTAAGCGCGCATTTCGGCTCTTCTCGATTCGAGATAATCCACGATTTTATCGGCGCACGTTTCGGCAACGTCGTTGACCACCACGAAATCATAATACGGTATGCTCTTGCTTTCGAATTCGATTTCGTCAAGACGCTTTTTGAGCGAGTCGGGAGTTTCGCTTCCTCTGCCGATAAGGCGGTTTTTCAACTCTTCGAGCGACGGCGGATTGATGAATATCGTCACGCAATCGGGATACGTTTTTTTGATATTCATTGCGCCAACGCTGTTGATGTCGAGCAATACGTCGTAACCTTTGCCGCATTTGTCCTCTACTTCGCGTTTGAGTGTGCCGTAGCAGTTGGTGAAAGTGCGGGTGTGTTCCACAAATTCGTCGTTTTCGACCTTTTTGACGAACTCTTCTTCTGTGATGAAATAATAATCTACGCCGTCCCTCTCTCCCGTCCTCGGTTTTCTCGACGTACACGACACCGAAAACCTCAGATTCGGCATCTTTTGAAACATTTTGGATATAACAGTGCTCTTGCCGACTCCGCTGAAGCCCGAAACCACTATGAGCAATCCTCGATTTTGCATACCGTTTTTCATTTGCATAGTCAAGACTTCCTCACTCGATATTCGCTGCTTGCTCGCGCATTTTTTCAATCTCGTTCTTTATTGCAAGAACTTCTTTTGTGATTCGCATATCGTTGGCTTTCGAGCCTATCGTGTTGGTTTCGCGATTGAACTCTTGAACGAGGAAATCCATTTTTCTTCCGACAGGTTCGTTTGCTTCGAGAAGCAAACGCATATTGACGATATGAGTCGAAAGTCGCGTGATTTCTTCATCTATTGCGCAATGGTCGGCAAACAAGGCAACTTCGGTTGCAAGGCGTTGCTTGTCAACGAGCGACGGCTGCACGACTTCTGCAATTCTGGCGTTGAGCAAAGCCCTGTAATCTTCGACGACTTTCGGAGCAAATTGCTTTATTCTGCCGAGGCAATCTTCTATCGAATCGAGCTTGCTCGCGATATCCGCCTTTTGCGAATACCCCTCGCGCTCGCGCATAACTTTGAGATTTTCAAGCGCGGTGCCGACGGCTTCGAGCGTCATCTCGGCAAGCAAATCTTCATCTTCCACCGCTTGTTGTTTGGTCACGATATCACCGACTTTCAAAAGCGTGGAAAGCGTAACGTCGTTTTCAAGTCCCGTTCCCTCGCCGAGTTTTTTGACGGCGGCAAGATAATTGTTTGCAAGATCGAGATCCACCGTATAAGCGCCTTCGTCCGTCGAGGTCTGCTCATAGGTGAGATAAAGATCGACGTGACCTCTCGAAAGAGCGGACGATACCGCCTTTTTCACTCTGTCTTCGACAAACAAAAAGTTGCGTGGAAGTTTGATATTGCAATCCAAAAACCTGTGGTTTACGGTTTTAATTTCTATGGTAATCGTCTTTCCGTCACGTTTGGAAACGCCTTTGCCATAGCCTGTCATACTGTACATATGCGCGCGTCCGCCTAATAATTTTTTGATATTATATCACAATCGCTAGGCAAATACAACAAGATATGACAACTTTATGATAAAAATAAAAAGGCACTTGTGCCTTTTTAAGTGGAAAACACAAAATTTATCGTTAATCACAGACCGAGCATTTGCTTGAATTGCTGTTCGTCGATGATTTTTATATTGAGTTTTTGTGCTTTTTCAAGTTTAGAACCTGCGTCCTCACCCGCAAGCACGAGATTCACCGTCTGTGAAACGCTTGCAGCAACCTCTCCGCCGTTGTCTTCGATGAGTTTTGTAGCCTCTCCTCGCTTGTAAGTCGGAAGCGAACCGGTAAGCACGACTTTCATCCCGCTGAAAACTCCGCTCTTTTGACGAGTTTCTTCAAACGTAATACCGCTCTTCAAAAGTCTGTCAACGAAATCCGCATTGTTAGAATCACGGAAAAAATCAAAAACGTTGTTTGCGAGTATCTCTCCGATTCCGTCCACCGCACCAAGGTCGGCAAGAGATGCGTTTTGCAAGTTTTCCAGCGTTCTAAAGCGCTTAACCAAATCTTTTGCGGTCTTTTTACCAATTCCGTCGATGCCGAGCGCAAAGATGAATCTGTCGAGAGTGGTATGCTTTGATTTTTCGATTGCACCGAGCAAATTGCCTATCTTTTTGTCGCCGAAACCTTCGAGCCCGAAGAGATCGGTCGCATTCAGATTCATCAAATCCACTGCGTCCTCGACGTGCG
>JBNMJA010000124.1:0-2955 GCA_050873585.1 Bacillota bacterium
GCAGAGGACAGGGCAAGCTCAAAACGATGCTCAACGAGATTTGCAAAGATATGCCGATATTCCTCGAAACGCAAGATCCGAACGACGTTGCAATCTACAAAAAACTCGGCTTCGAGGTGTGCGAAATCGTCGAATGGAGAGGCATCACCCACGTCGCCATGCGCAAACCGTAAGGGGAGTTTAACGAAAATCACGCAAAACCGAGCAGTGATTCCGAAACGTAAATAAATTAAACGTAAATTCCGTTGTATTTATACAAACGACCGCATCGAAACACTCAAATGTACTCATTTCTTCTTGCAATCATCTATCTTTCGTTCATAAGTTTGGGGCTTCCCGACTCGCTTATAGGGTCGGCGTGGCCGATTATGCACGTCGATTTGGGCGTATCTATGTCGTCGGCAGGCATAATTACGATAATCATCTCCGTCGGTACGATAATTTCGAGTTTCTTTTCAAACGCATTGACCAACAAACTCAGCACGGGGCTCGTCACCGCAATCAGCGTTGCGCTCACTGCGATAGGTCTTTTGGGTTTTTCTTTTGCAAAGGCGTATTGGATGCTTTGCGTGTTTGCAATTCCGTACGGACTTGGAGCAGGTGCGGTTGATGCCGCGCTCAACAATTACGTTGCGCTCAATTATCCCGCAAGGCATTTGAGTTGGCTTCATTGTATGTGGGGCGTAGGCGCGTCGATAAGTCCGTACATTATGAGTTTTGCGCTCACGGGCGGTTTGGGGTGGCCGAGCGGTTTCCGCATCGTTTTCTACATACAGATTGCGCTTTCGGCTCTTTTGTTTTTTACGCTTCCGGTGTGGAAAAAAGGAAGTGTCAAAAAACCTTCAGTTTTGCAAAAAGATGACGATAGATTGTCGAAAAATCAACTTGTCGAGCAAAAAGAACCCCAAAAGGTTTCAACGCTTTCCGTGTTTAAAATCAAAGGAATATTTCTCGTTCTCATAGCGTTTTTCTCGTATTGCGCAATGGAGCAAACTGCAGGACTTTGGGCAACGAGTTATCTCGTCAATTACAAAGGCATTGACGCCACCGTGGCAGCAAAATTCGCGTCGTTTTTCTATATAGGTATCACGGCAGGACGAGCGCTCAGCGGCTTTATAGCAGACAAAGCAGGGGACAAAACGCTCATACGACTGGGTACGATAATCATTTTGGTAGGAATTTTGCTCCTTGCGATTCCCGTAAAAGATGCAACGCCGTCACTTGTCGGACTCATCGTTATAGGACTCGGTTGCGCGCCGATTTATCCTGCGATAATCCACTCTACGCCGTACAATTTCGGCAAAGAGAATTCGCAAGCAATTATCGGAGTGCAAATGGCTTTTGCATATATCGGGATTACGGCGATGCCTCCGCTTTTCGGCGTAATTGCTCAAAACGTTTCAATCGGACTTTATTGGGGCTATTTGCTGATATTTACGGTTTTGATGCTCGTTATGTGCGAGATTCTCAATGTGAAGATGAAGCGCAAGTATTTCATTCCTTGCGACGAGTATAAGAAGATTTAATCAAAATATAAGAGGATTTATTCAATAGAATTTTCAATATTGTAAAGTATTTTCAAAAAACACAACGGATGTTTTGGTTTTGATTAATAAGGTTGGCAAACGAAAACCGCACTAAACAGTGCGGTTTTCGCTTGATTTAACCATATTATGTTTTACAAACTGAATCCGATAATCAAACCTATGCCTGCGGTGAGCAAACCGAGCCCGACGAGTGAGCGAGCGGTGAATTTCTCTTTCATAATCAGCCAAGACAAGAACATTGTGAGGAGTATCGAAATTTTCCCGATGCAGTTGACCGCGACGGGATTTGCGCCAGAAAAGTTGAGCGCATAGTATTCACAGAGCCACGCGCCGCCCGTTGCGATGCCCGAAAACGTGAGGAATATCCATGATTTCGGGTTAATCTGTTTTATGCCACGGTAATCTTTTTTTGCGAGCACTATCGACGTTGCAAAGATAAACACGACGATCGTTCTATAAAAAGTTCCGACGTCGGAGGGAATATCTTTAAGACCGAGTTTTGCAAATAGCGAAACTAGAGCGGCAAACACTGCGCTCAATACGGCGTAAACAACCCATTTTTTGCTTTTCTTTTCCGTATCGGCGGTTGCGGTGAGAGTAGATCCGGTGTATTGAGAAGCGGATTCCTTGACGTTATCTTGACTGTTCTCATCGCTCGTGCCGTCCGCAGCGACCTGCGAATTTTGAGCATCTAATACGTTGGATTGAGGTTTATGATGCTTTTTAAACTCGATCGTGTGCTTGGGCAGCATAAGTATCGTGCCTGCGAGCATCAACACCATCGTCAGACAAAGCATACAAATCGTGAGCGTATCTCCGCCTTTGGTCGTGTCGTCAAAGAAAAATATCAAAAACAAGATTGCGGACAAAACGAAACTTGACTTGTCAATCGGCGCGACTTTGTTTACGTCGCCTTCTTTGAGCGCTCCGAAATAAAACAGCCAGGAAATACCCGTTGCAAATCCGGACAGCACCAAAAACAACCAGTTTTTGCCGCTCAGCGCTCCGAATTGACTTATATCGCCCGTGGCAAGACACATTACGAGCGCACAAACGATGACGATAAGCGTCCTATACGCCGTTGCAAAGTTTGAATTAACGTCTTTAATGCCGATTTTTGCAAGAATGGTTGTCATCGAAGTGCAAACAGCACCGCCGAGAGCCAACAATACCCACACCATATCCAAAACTTCCTTTATGCCGTATTTCCGCCATAAGTATGTGACCCTATTTTTGGATTGTCAACGATTTCATATGTAGTTATAAACAAAAAAATCTTATTGGGTTATCATCGTCGAAAAAGTTCGTGCGCGGGTTGAAAAAGAAGATGCGGAAGAGCAGTTGTGCGCCGAATCTGCACCCGAAAAACATACTGAGATTTTCTGCGAAGAATCATCGAATTTTCCGA
>JBNMJA010000125.1:0-2940 GCA_050873585.1 Bacillota bacterium
GCCTTTTACGGCAGAACCGAATCCGAGTTTGGAATTGTCTTTTCTTTGGTCGATAATCTTGTCCAAATCCACGAATGCGCCGCCGCACAGGAAGAGGATATTGGTTGTGTCGAGTTGATAGCACTCCTGATTGGGATGCTTTCTTCCACCTTGAGGCGGCACGTTTGCAACAGTACCTTCGATGATTTTGAGAAGTGCTTGTTGCACGCCTTCACCGCTTACGTCGCGCGTAATCGACACGTTTTCGCCCTTCTTTGCAATTTTGTCGATTTCATCGATATAGACGATGCCGATTTCCGCTCTCTTCAAGTCGCCGTTTGCCGATTGAATGAGTTTCAAAAGGATATTTTCGACGTCTTCGCCGACATAGCCCGCTTCCGTCAAAGTCGTTGCGTCCGCAACCGCAAAAGGCACGTTGAGGATTTGCGCAAGCGTCTTTGCAAGCAATGTTTTACCGGAGCCTGTCGGTCCGAGTAAGAGAACGTTGCTCTTTTCGATGACTACGTCGTCGTTCGACTTGGAACGGATTTGGTTGATGCGTTTGTAATGATTGTATACGGCAACCGACAGCACGCGTTTTGCACTGTCTTGACCGATAATGTATTCGTCGAGTTTTGCCTTGATTTCCTTTGGCGTATAAAGACTCAGACCGTCGTTGGCGGTTTTTTCGTCCTTGCCGAGCAAATAGACGCACTCGTCGATACACTCGTTGCAGATATTTATGCCGTTAGGGCCGCTGATGATCTTCTCGACCTCGCTTGCGCCCCTACCGCAAAAACTGCAATGTTGTTCTTTGTGATAATTGTCCATATCAGATTATACTCCTTGATTGGCAGAAGTCTGCCCGTTTAACCCTACATAAAGGGCTACGAGGCGTATTTTCTTACGATCTAACGGGTTATTTTCTCGAATAGAAAATCTTGTCCACAAGACCGTACTTTTCCGCCTCTTCGGCATTCATATAGAAGTCACGGTCGGTGTCGACCTCGATTTTGGAAAGAGGTTGCGACGTGTTGCTTGCAAGAATGTCGTTGATGCGCTTTTTGGTTTTGAGAATCTCGTTGGCTTGAATGGCTATGTCGCTCGCCTGTCCTTGTGCGCCGCCGAGAGGTTGATGTATCATGATTTTTGCGTTGGGCAACGAGAATCTCTTGCCCTTTGCGCCCGACGAGAGCAAGAACGCACCCATAGACGCCGCCATGCCGATGCAAATCGTGGACACGTCGCACTTGATATAGTTCATCGTGTCGTAGATTGCAAAGCCTGCGGATACCGAGCCGCCCGGACTGTTGATATAAAGGCTGATGTCCTTTGTGGAATCCTTGCCTTCAAGATATATGAGTTGCGCGACTACGAGGTCGGCTACGTTATCGTCGATTTCACCCGTGAGGAAGATGATTCTGTCCTCGAGCAAGCGAGAATAAATATCGTACGAGCGCTCGCCTCTGCCCGTTTGCTCGACAACCATAGGTATAAGTTGATTTTTTATGTTCATTTTTTCCTCCAAAGCGCCGCAAAAACACAAGGTTCGCGCGGCAATATCTTGTCGGTTTGCACGCTCCGATAGGCTCGAAACGCGCAAAAGCCGATTTTATGCGCTTTCCGCCTGCGATGGCAAGCGGAAAGCCGAATAATTCTTTTTCGAGCGCGATAGCACTCTTATTCTACACAAAATTTCAATCGATTATTCTGCGTCGGTTGCAGGTTTTGCTGTCTTTTTGGTTGTTTTTTTGGCTGCAGGCTTCTTTTCGTCGGTTTTTGCCTCTTCTGCCTCAGGTGCCGCTTCCTCTTCGGTTGCCGCTTTCTTTGCAGTCTTCTTTGCCGCAACGTTCTCTTTGACGAGGAATCCGAGCAACTTCTCGTTCATAATCGAATTGACGATATAGTCGATTTGCTCTTTGTGCAAAGTCTTCTTGAACTCTTCGACGGTTTGTGATGCGTCGCTTGCGAATTTCTCGATCTTTTCGTCGATTTCCTTGTCTTCGATCTTGAGATCTTCCGCTTTGATGAGCGCTTCCATTACAAGGCGGACTTTGACAGTCTTTTGAGCCTGATCTTTGTATTGATCTTCGAGTTGCTCTCTGGTCATATTGAGATATTTGAGATAATCGTCAAGTTTCAAGCCTTGATACATAAGACGATACTCGAACTCGTGAACCATGTCTTCCGCTTCGTGATCGATCATTGCTTGCGGAATTTCAACAGAGGACGCATCTACGATCTTCTCGACGATTTCGTCTTCGAGATCACGTTGTACTTTCTCTTCCGCCTCTTTGGTGAGGTTTGCTTTTACGTCCGCTTTGTACTCGGCAAGAGTGTTGAACTCGGATACGTCTTTGACGAATTCGTCGTCGATTGCGGGAAGTTCTTTGACTTTAACCGCTTTGACAGTGCACTCAAACACCGCTTCTTTGCCTGCGAGTTGCTCTGCTTGGTAGTTTTCGGGGAAAGTGACGTTGACATTCTTCACGTCGCCTGCCTTAACGCCGACGAGTTGCTCTTCAAAGCCGGGAATGAACGTGTTGCTGCCAAGTTCAAGGTCGTAATTTTCTGCGCTGCCGCCCTCGAATTTCTCGCCGTTTACGCTACCGACGAAGTCGATGGTTACGGTGTTGCCGTTTGCTGCCGCCGTGTCGACGTCGATAAGACGCGCTTGCTTTTCTTGCTCCTCGGCAATCTTTTCGTCAACTTGCTTTTGGGTGACTTTCACCGCTTTCTTTGCAATCGAAAGTCCTTTATATTGGCCAAGCGTAACTTCGGGTTTGACAACCATAACGATGGAATACTTCACACCGCCGTCTTCCGTCACGTCAACGTCGCAAACGCTGTCTACTGCTACGAAGTCGTAGTCGGCACTCTTTTCGAGTTCGGTCAAAGAAGAATCGATGAGTTCGTTGACGGCGTCACTGAAAAATACGCCTTGTCCGTACATACCCTCGA
>JBNMJA010000126.1:0-2921 GCA_050873585.1 Bacillota bacterium
ATACCGCACGATAAAAAACGGGCTTGCAAACGCAAACCCGTTTTTTGTTGTTTAAAATTATTTGTTCATAGCCTTTTCGACCGCAACCGCAACCGCGACCGTCGCGCCGACCATGGGGTTGTTGCCCATACCGATCAAGCCCATCATTTCCACGTGTGCGGGAACGGATGAAGAGCCTGCAAATTGTGCATCGGAGTGCATTCTGCCCATTGTGTCCGTCATGCCGTAGGAAGCAGGACCTGCCGCCATGTTGTCGGGGTGGAGCGTACGACCCGTGCCGCCACCCGACGCAACGGAGAAGTATTTCTTGCCGTTGTCAACGCACCATTTTTTGTAAGTGCCTGCGACGGGGTGTTGGAAACGAGTGGGGTTGGTGGAGTTGCCGGTGATGGAGACGTCAACGTCTTCAAGACGCATGATTGCAACGCCTTCGGTGACGTCGTCTGCGCCGTAAACTCTGACTGCCGCGCGCTCGCCGTTTGAATAGGGAGTTTCTTTGACGACTTTGACTTCGCCGGTGAAATAATCCATCTTGGTTTGCACGTAAGTGAAGCCGTTGATACGGGAGATGATGAATGCCGCGTCTTTGCCGAGTCCGTTGAGGATGACTTTGAGCGGAGTTTTTCTGACTTTGTTTGCCGTTCTTGCAATGCCGATTGCGCCTTCTGCCGCCGCAAACGATTCGTGTCCTGCGAGGAATGCAAAGCATTTGGTGCTTTCTCTAAGGAGCATTGCGGCAAGATTGCCGTGTCCGAGACCGACTTTACGTTGTTCTGCAACGGAGCCGGGGATGCAGAAGGATTGGAGTCCTTCGCCGATTGCTTCTGCTGCGTCTGCCGCGTTTACGCAATTCTTCTTGATTGCGATTGCGCAACCTACGGTGTATGCCCACACTGCGTTTTCAAAGCAGATGGGTTGGATGCCTTTGACGATTGCGTTGCAATCAACGCCCTTGGAAAGGCAAATATCTCTTGCTTCTTCGAGGTCCTTGATGCCGTATTGTGCAAGAACGCCGTTGATTTTGTCTATTCTTCTTTCATAACCTTCAAATGTTACACTCATTGTTTCGTCCTCCGATTATTCTTGACGCGGGTCAATCCACTTCACGGCACCGTCTTCGGCTTTGTATCTGCCGTAAGTGCCGGTGCATTTTGCAAGCGCTTCGTTTGCGTCTACGCCTTTCTTGATCATATCCATAAACACGCCGAGTTTGCAGAATTGATAGCCGATGATCTCGTTGTTTGCATCGAGTGCGACCTTGGTGACGTAACCTTCTGCCATTTCAAGATAACGAGGTCCTTTGGAAACGGTGGAGTACATAGTGCCGATTTGACTGCGATGACCTTTGCCGAGGTCTTCAAGACCTGCGCCGATGACGGGTCCGCCTTCGGAGAATGCGGATTGCGTTCTGCCGTATACGATTTGCAAGAAAAGTTCACGCATAGCGGTGTTGATTGCGTCGCACACAAGGTCGGTGTTGAGCGCTTCGAGAATGGTCTTGCCGGTGAGAATTTCAGCCGCCATTGCTGCAGAGTGCGTCATACCCGAGCAACCGATTGTTTCAACAAGAGCCTCTTGAATCACGCCGTCTTTGACGTTGAGCGTGAGTTTGCAAGCGCCTTGTTGAGGTGCGCACCAGCCGATGCCGTGCGTAAGTCCGCTGATGTCCTTGATTTCTCTTGCTTGCACCCACTTGCCTTCTTCGGGAATCGGGGCGGGACCGTGGTTGGGACCCTTTGCAACGCAACACATGTTTTCAACTTCACTTGAATATTGCATAGATTATTGCCTCCAAAAAGAGTGTTTTTTTGTTTAATTAAAGTTATTTTATCATATAGATAAAGTTTTATCAAGAAAATATAAAAAATAAATCTTGACCAACTTTTTAAAATCGGAAATTTGATTTGTAATCGGGGAGGGAAGGGGGACGATAGGCACTCGACGTAGCGTTGCATTGACTGTGTTGTAAACAAGATATGCAAAGTGTGAATAAAATCGATGTTGCTTGTATTATTAAAGTTCAATTGTATATTTTTCGGAGCAAAAATATCGCTTTGAAATTGGGAGTTCACAATTAATTTTACGTTTTCTTATTCGTTCGAATATTCTATAAATATTGATTTTTGCAGTTTCTAACGCACTATTTTGAGAAATCGATTCGTTTTACAGGAAACTTGTCTATGAATAAAAAAAATGCGATGCAAGCATCATATTTCATTGTCACGAATCCGTCGACAAGCCAACGATTGAAAAAACGAACCCGTTAAGGTTCGTTTTTTTTAGAAGTTGGTGCGTCCTCAGGGACTCGAACCCTGGACCCACTGATTAAGAGTCAGTTGCTCTACCAACTGAGCTAAGGACGCATATCTCGGCGACAATTACGCTAAAAGCGGTCTTTGTCGCTCCCTAGATATGTTGAACGACCATTTCTGATCGTTCTTTTCGCTTACGCGTGGAGCGGGAGACGGTGTGGTCGCTTTCGCGACGACCTTCGGTGCGAACCCTTACGGGTCTGCGATTGCATCGCACTTCACGCCGTGAAGTCGAATCCCTTAAAAATCAAATGGTTGACTTCTTAAGAATCGCATTCACACACACAATCAATGCTTCCGTTGGAGCGGGAGACGGGATTCGGACCCGCGACTTTCACCTTGGCAAGGTGACACTCTACCACTGAGTCACTCCCGCAAGCAACAGTAACTATACCAAATTAATCGGCAAAATGCAACAATTTTTAGATAGAAAAATCAAAAATTTTTGACAAGAGGTCAAAGCGGCTTTACATAATCTGTTTTTGTGTTATAATAAGGATGTTTCGCGGATGTGGTGAAATTGGCAGACACGCTAGATTTAGGTTCTAGTGCAAGTGCGTGCAGGTTCAAGTCCTGTCATCCGTACCAAATTTATTAAGACGGCTGAAT
>JBNMJA010000127.1:0-2724 GCA_050873585.1 Bacillota bacterium
AGTTGACAAGCGAGTGGCGTTGACGCAGTTATTCGCTCAACAGTTTGATACTGATAAGCGCACCAAACAGATGAATAGCGCGAAAAAGCCCTTCGTCCACTCGCCTAGTGTACTAAAACGTACACGACGAGCGGACGAAGGGCTTTGACAATGCTAGTCGCTGTTTGGTGCGCTTATCCGAAGACGGCGAGCAAGAAACCGGCTGCTACAGCCGACCCAATTACGCCTGCCACGTTCGGACCCATTGCGTGCATAAGGAGGTAGTTTCCTTTGTTGTATTGAAGTCCGACGACGTTAGACACACGAGCCGCCATAGGCACGGCGGAAACGCCTGCAGAACCGATAAGCGGATTGATTTTGCCTTTTGAAATGACGTAGAGCAATTTGCCGATGAGCAAACCGCAGATTGTGGCGAGGACGAAACCTGCGAGTCCGAGGAACACGATTTTGAGCGTGGACAAGGTGAGGAATGTCGAGCCGACTGCAGTTGCGCCGACGGAGATGCCGAGGAAGAGCGTAACGATATTCATAAGCGCGTTTTGCGCGGTATCGCTGAGTCTTTCGGTAACGCCGCACTCGCGCAAGAGATTGCCGAACATAAGGCTGCCGAGAAGCGGAGCAACGGACGGCAGGAGCAGCGACACGACGATCGTGACGAGAATCGGGAAGATGATTTTTTCTCTCTTGCTGACCTTACGCGTAGATTGCATGACGGTCATACGCTCTTTCTTTGTGGTGAGCAACTTCATAAACGGAGGTTGCAGAAGCGGAATGAGCGTCATATACGAGTATGCGGCGACGGCGATAGGCGCGAGCAAATGCGGAGCGAGCGACTTTGTAAGGAAGATAGCGGTCGGGCCGTCCGCGCCTGCGATGATGGAGATTGACGAGGCTTCACCGCCCGTAAATCCCATAGCGGCGGCGAGTATAAGCACGAGGTAGATACCGCCTTGAGCCGCCGCGCCGAGAATGAGCGAACTCGGGCGCGAAAGCATCGGGCCGAAGTCGGTCATAGCGCCAACGCCGATGAAGATAAGGCAGGGATAAACGCCCGTCTTAACGCCGATATAGAGCATATCGAGAAGCCCGCCTTTTTGCAGAACGTGGAGATAGTCAACGCCGTTAGCGACGGCGGCGTCGCCCGTCCACCATTCGGGGTGGAAGATTTTGTCGCCGTCGAGCGCAGGCAGGTTTGTGAGGAGCATACCGAACGCGATACCCACGAGGAGCAAGGGTTCGAACTGCTTTTTGATGCCGAGATAGAGGAAGAACAGCGCAACGATAATCATCACGATTGATTGCCAACCGCCTGATTGTCCGAAGAGGTGATAACCGCTGCCGTCCCAGATATTTTTTAAGATTTCGCCTATATCCATACAAACCCTCTCAGTTTAATTCGCAAAGCGGTGAGCCGGTATTGACGGAAGCGCCTTTTTGCACGAATACTTGCCCGACCTTGCCGTCCTTATCCGCGTAGATTTCGTTTTCCATTTTCATAGCCTCGAGGATAAAGAGGACGTCGCCTTTTTTGACTTGTTGACCGCTAGTCACCTTGACGTCGTTTATAGTACCGGGCATAGGAGCGGTGACGGAGTTTGCGCCTGCGGATGCGGGAGCGGCAGAAGCAACGGGAGCCGCTTGTTGAGGAGCAGCCGTAGCAACGGGTACTGCGGTTTGAGGTGCGGATTGCGGTAGAGCGGCTTCGTATTCTGCTTGAATGACTGCTTCGCCCTTTTCTACTTCCACTTCGTAAATTTTTCCGTTCAACGTAACTTTATAAATCATTTTTCTTCGTCCTCCACTCTCTTGATGGATTTGAAACGCAACTCGTTGAGAGGCGTATTCGTTTGGTCTGCGACGATAGCCATAATCATAGCGGCGTCGCGCTCGTCCGTATTGATAAGTTTAAGTTCGCCGCAAGTTCCTTTAGCGAGTGGTTGCTCGACGGATTCGGTTGCGGATTCTTCGTTATTATCTTTTTTCCAGAACGTAAGTTTTGCTTTGAGATTTTGCACTTTATCGTTCCATTCGGGGTGTTTTTCTTTGAGTTTTTCGCTTCCGTCAAAGATTTTGCCCACGAGCGATACGATAAGCATAAGCAGAATGAGAACGATAAAAACCACCACTATACCGATAAGCGCAAGCAAGAGCGCGTCGGCGACTTTGAGCGGGTCGTTTCTGTTCAGGATTCCGCAAAGAACGTAACTATTCATACTTCACCTCTTATTCCTCGATGGGAGAAATGGTGTATTTGACCACTTTTTCTTCTTTAGCCTTGCGAGCGTCGAAGTATTTTTGCGCAACTTGCGGGAAGAGAATGTAGGAAAGCACGTCCTCGTCGTTTTTGGCAACGCCCTTAAGTTCCGCTTTGGTTTTTTCAAAAACGGGTTCGAGAGTATCTGCGTATCTTCCCTCGATTGGCTTCTCGTCGCCGAGCGCCTTTTTGACGACTTCGGGATTGATTGGAGCGGGAGATTGACCGTACTCGCCTCTGCAATATGCTTTGACTTCTTTGGAGATATTCTTATATCTCTCGCCCGAAAGCACGTTATTTGTTGCCTGCACGCCGACCATTGGCTCATAGGCGTGACGAGGGGCGGATAACCGAGATCTGATCTGACCTTTGGCGTTTCGATAAGCACTTGCTCGAACTTATCCATAGCGTTTTGCGCTTTGAGTTGGGATACGAGGTTTGAGAGCATACCGCCGGGCACTTTGTACGTG
>JBNMJA010000128.1:0-2694 GCA_050873585.1 Bacillota bacterium
TCCCTCAAACGAAGTGCAGAGGGGGAACGGCGGTAGGGGAAACACGTGAGGAAGGGGGGGAAGCTGTATTTTGTGTTAATTAAAAAAGCAGAGGCTTGCGGTTGCAAGCCTCTGCTTTTTCCGAACACTTCTTATTTCACAAATGCACTAAACGCCTTATGCGCAGTATAAAGGTCTGCCTTGGAGATGAGTTCGTTCGGTGCGTGCATTGACAGCACGGGCACGCCCATATCCACCGTATCGATATTCATCTTGGATATATACTTGGCAACCGTACCGCCGCCGCCGAGGTCTACTCTTCCGAGTTCACCCGTTTGCCACACGACGTTTTCTTTTTCAAACACGCCTCTGAGGTAAGCGATATATTCGGCAGAAGCGTCGTTAGAGCCGCTCTTTCCGCGCGCACCCGTAAACTTATTCATCGTCACGCCCTTGTTGACGTAGCCCACGTTCATATCTTCAAACGCAGAAGCGAACGAGGGGTCGTATGCGGCGGTGACGTCTGCGGAGATGCACTTTGAATGTTCTCTCACGACGGACGGATTTGCGCCGAAACTCTTTGCGATTTCGTCGATGAGGTCGCTTATCACGACGCATTGCATACCGGTATTACCCTCGCTTCCGATCTCTTCTTTATCTGCGAGTATGCACATAACGGTCTGATCGGTATCGGTGTCGAGCGTAGCGGTGATTTCGGGGTAAGCGCACACTCTGTCGTCGTGACCGTAACTTGCCACGAACGCTCTGTCGAAGCCGACGTCGGTAGCGTTATACGCAGGCACTGCTTCGAGTTCTGCCGAGAGGAAGTCCTCCTCGCAAACGCCGTATTTTGAGTGGAGAATTTCAAGCACTCCTTTCTTCACGGCGTCCTTTTCCTCGCCCTTGACGGGGATACCGCCAACCAACAAGTTGAGGTTTTCCGCAAGGAATCCTTCTCCGATAGTCTTTGTGACCTGCTCTTGCGAAAGGTGCGGAAGAAGATCGGTGATATAGAACACGGGATCGCCCTGCTCGTCGCCGACCTTGACTTCGACGCTCGTGCCGTCTTTGAGTGCGATCACGCCGTGGAGCGCAAGCGGAATCGTGAGCCAGTGATACTTTTTGATGCCGCCGTAGTAGTGCGTCTTGAGATACGCCATGTCCGCTTTTTCGTAGAGCGGAACTTGTTTGAGGTCGAGTCTCGGGCTGTCTACGTGAGCCACGAGAATACGCACGCCGTTCTTTGCCACGTCGGCTTTACCGGCGCGGATGATAAACAAACTCTTACCGCGGTTGTTGTAGAAGAGTTTGTCGCCCGCGTTGATTTTATCGCCGAGCGTATAGGGCTTATAGCCGCGTTTTTGGATGATTTCGACGGTTTCTTTCACCGCTTCTCTTTCGGTTTTGCCGTTGTCGAGGAACTTTTTGTATCCCTCTGCATAGTCGCTTATGGCTTTGAGTTCATTCTCGTCCGCCAAAGCGTAAACGTTTTGTCTTTTATAGGTAAGATCCATAAAAAGCCTCTCTAAAAATTTATTCTGACAACATTATACCACACCGCGTGCAAAAATCAACTTTGCGGATATTTCTTTTTTGATTGCGTATTCCGACTTTACTCAAATATAAAAAAAACGCCCATCGGGCGCATGTCATTTTCTTCCTGCCAACTCGTCAAGCGTAACGTCAAAATAGTCGGCGACTTTTGTTTTACATACCCGAATTGTGTGATATAATATCCTCATCAATTATCGGCAGGTGAATTATGATTATCGACAAAAGGCAAGAAACTTTGGCACACAATCTCGTCAACTATTCCATACACGTTGGCAAAGGCGACAAAGTTTGGATTGATGCAATCGGATGCGGCGAGCAACTGCCCGCGTGCATCATTCGCGAAGTATACAAAAACGGCGGAATTCCCTTCCTCAATATCATCGACAAACGTCTTGAAAAGGAACTTCTCAAAGGCGCAACGCCCGAAATGCTCGACATATGGGCAAAGCGCGATGCGGACTTTATGGACAAAATGGATTGCTATATCGGCATCCGCGGCGGTGACAACAGTTACGAACTGAGCGACGTGCCCGAGAGCATAATGCAGGAATACGACAAGAGATACGGCATTCCCGTGCACAGCGACAGACGAGTCGCGCACACTCGTTGGGTGATTTTGAGATATCCCACGCCGAGCATGAGCCAACTTGCCGGCATGAGCACGGAAGCGTTCGAGGATTATTTCTTCGACGTCTGCTGTCTTGACTATCAGAAGATGAGCAACGCCATGACTCCGCTCGTTGAGTTGATGAACCGCACCGACAAAGTGCGCCTCGTTGCAAAGGACACGGATTTGACCTTCTCGATAAAAGGCATCCCCGCAATCAAATGCGACGGCGCGTGCAACATTCCCGACGGCGAAGTCTACACCGCCCCCGTCAAAGACAGCGTCAACGGCGTGATCAGTTACAACACCCCGTCCATAGAAAACGGATTCCGTTTTGAAAACGTCCGCCTCGAATTCAAGGACGGAAAGATCGTCAAAGCGACGGCAAACGACAGCGCAAAAGCCAACGCCATCTTCGACACGGACGAAGGCGCAAGATACGTGGGCGAGTTTGCAATCGGAGTCAACCCCTACGTCACCAAAGCGATCGGCGACATTTTGTTTGACGAAAAGATACGCGGCTCCATTCACTTCACCCCGGGTTGCAGTTACGA
>JBNMJA010000129.1:0-2463 GCA_050873585.1 Bacillota bacterium
ATATCGCTTTTTTTTGGAGCTAGTGGCCGGATTCGGACCGGCGACCTGCTGATTACGAATCAGCTGCTCTACCTGCTGAGCCACACTAGCAAATTCAGATTGCTTTTGGATTATATCAAACTTAAAAAGAAAATGCAATCTATTTTTCGTATTATATGAAAAAATCTTCTTTATTCTGCGCTTTGGCGATAGTAATATCGCTTTACGCCTCTTGCGCGCGCTTTATCGTATGATTATATATTTATTACTCATTATAATCAATATTACGTCGCTGAAAATCGATAGGGCGCAAGCGGTGAATGCGACGCTCAATTAAATATAAAAAACTACAAAAAATTTTTAAAAAAATGTGATAAAAGTATTGACATTTGGCAAATATGGACATATACTGTTAGCAATCAAAGCGAAAGACTGCTAGCAATGGTCTTGAGCGAGAAAACAAGGTCTGTTATGGGAAAAGAGTTGACTGAAAGGAAAAAGAGAATATTGCACGCATTGGTTGACCTGTATATTTCAACGGGACAACCCGTGTCCAGTTCGGATATTCAAAGCAAGTATTTGCCCGAAGTCAGTTCTGCAACCGTAAGGGCGGAGCTTAGCGCACTCGAAGCGCTCGGATATATCGAACAGCCGCACACTTCGGCAGGGCGTGTGCCTCTCAAGGACGCTTACAAGTTCTACGTTGAAAGTATCAGTTCGTTTGAGGGCAATATGCTCACCGATCAGGAAACGGCGCTGATTCGCGACAAGTTTATGAACAAACTCGGCAAGATTCAGGATATGTCGGTTGAGGCGGCAAAGATAATCAGCGACGTGACCAACTACACCTCGTTCATCGTCGAAAAGAATGCGCAGGATATCGTCATCGAGGAAATCAAACTCGTGCCGCTCAAAAACGGAAAGGCGGTGGTGCTCATCGTCACGGACAGTGGAATGATTGCGGATAAGGCAATAGATATTCCCGAGGACGTGAAAGCGGAGTACGTGGAAACCGCAACCAAGGTGCTCAACAAGGTTTTCCAAGGCAGAAATATCAAGGATATGGACGACTTCGACCTTGCAGAAATCGACGTCGAGCTCAAAGGATTCGAAGACATACTCGACGACGTGCTGGGAATATTGAGAATATACCTTTCGGAGCACAGCGACAGAAACGTATTCGTGGAAGGCGCGCTCAAGATGCTCGATTATCCCGAGTACAACAACGTCGAGGACGCAAAGAACTTCCTTGCGGTGATATCGGACAAAGAGAACATCGGCGACTTGCTTTCAAACGAGGACGGTTCGATCGAGTTCTCGGTGCGAATCGGCAAAGAGGAGAGAGGCGTTGACAAATGCGCAATCATTACGGCGTCGTACAAAGTGGGTGACGAAGTGGTCGGCGAGGCAGGCGTTATAGGACCTGAACGTATGGACTACAAAAAGGTTATCGGCGTTCTGGATTGTATGAAGAAAACCATTGCAAGCGTCGTGAAAGACAAAAAGGACGAAGACTGAAATGAAAGATAAAGATAAGAAACAAAATCACGTCGAAAACGAAAGCACCGAACCCGTAGCGGAAGAAAAAGAGGAAAGCAAAAAATCCTTTGAAATCGACCGTGAGGGAATGAGCGACGAGGAATATATCTCCGCGCTCGAAGAAAAACTCGGACAAGCGATCGCAGAGGCGGAAACCTGCAAAGGTCTGACGCAGAGATTGCAAGCGGATTTCGACAACTATCGCAAGCGCAACAATTCGATTGCGGAGGATATGAAGCAACTGGGACAATCCATAGTGATTGAAAAGATGCTCTCCGTGCTCGACAATTGCGACCTTGCAAGGAAGTATGTCAAAGACGAGGCGGCTCTTACCGGATTCAATATGATGGAAGGACAGATCCTCGGAGCGCTCGGCGGATTCGGACTCACCGAAGTGGACGCTCTTGACAAAGACTTCGACGCGAAGTATATGAGCGCGGTCGAAAGAGTCAAGGACGAACACAAAAACGGCAAAGTCGTCGAAGTGCTTGCAAAAGGATATATGCTCGGAGCGAAACTTCTTAGACCGGCAAGCGTAAAAGTCGGATATTGGGAAGAGTGAAGAGCAAAAACGAAAAAGGAAAATAAATAAGCAATTTCCGCAGAAATGCGAAAACATAATAAATTAAAGAAAATAAGTTTTCTTCCCGTAAAAGCGGGAAAAGGAGAAATAATATGGGAAAGATAATCGGTATTGACCTTGGTACGACAAACTCGTGCGTAGCAGTTATGGAAGGCGGCGAAGCGGTGGTTATCCCCAACGCCGAAGGTATGAGAACGACTCCGTCAGTGGTTGCGTTCACAAAGGACGGCGAAAGACTCGTCGGCGAAATCGCAAAACGTCAGGCAGTCGCAAATCCCGAACATACGGTAAGTTCCATCAAGAGAGAGATGGGTTCGGATTATAAAGTAAAAATCGAAAATAAGGAATACACTCCGCAAGAG
>JBNMJA010000130.1:0-2327 GCA_050873585.1 Bacillota bacterium
CTTCTTTGTTCCCAAACGCCGATAGTATCTTGAAATAACTGTCTTTCCTCACCGTGGTGTCGTTGTCCATGCGGAGCACCCGCACGCCGGGGATAAGATTTTTGAGTTCTTCAACCACCTTTTCGGTGCCGATTCTGCCCTGTTTTATCTCGTGACTGCCGCAAGTCGGGCATTTGGTCAAGGCGTGATATCTGCGACCGCAGTAGTGGCATTTGAGTTCGTTGTCCTCTTTGTGATAGGTCAACGAAATGTCGCAGTCTTCGCATTTTGCAACGTAACCGCACTCTTTGCAGCGGATAAACGAAGCAAAACCGCGCCTGTTGAGAAAGAGCATCGCCTGCTCGCCTTTTGCGATTGTTTCTTTCAGAGCCTCTTGCAACGCAAGTGAAAACAAACTTCTGTTTCCCTGTCTGAACTCGCTCGTCATATCCACGATTTCCATTTCGGGAAGAGCGTGCTTAGATATCCTTTCGGATAGAGTTATCAGCCCGTATTCGCCGTTGGTGGCTTTCAGATAGGTTTCCATATCGGGCGTTGCAGAGCCCAAAATCAGCACGCCGTCGTTTGCTTTTGCCCTATATTGCGCAACCGTTTTCGTATCGTAGCGCGGATTCGACTCGGACAAATAACTCGTGTCGTGCTCCTCGTCGATAATTATTACTCCGATGTTTTCGAGCGGAGCGAAGATTGCAGACCTTGCGCCGATTGCGATATGCGCTTTGCCCGTTTTCAGCCTCTTCCACTCGTCGTAACGCTCGGAAGCATTCAAACCGCTGTGCAAAATCGCTACGTCATCGCCGAATCTTGCTCGGAACAAGCCGAGCATTTGAGGTGTGAGCGAAATCTCCGGCACAAGCATAATCGCTGTTTTGCCCTTGGCAATCATGCGCTCGATTACGCACTCGTAAACCTCGGTCTTTCCGCTTCCCGTCACACCGTGAAGAAGATACGTTCCTTTGGCAGACGAGAGCGTGTCAACCGCACTTGCTTGCTTTGAAGTTAAAACCACTCGTTTGTTTTCGCGCTGAAGCGTTTTGAGCGGAGTCGAGCGTTCGTGCACGTCGCTTTCGACGACGACGTTTTTCTCACGAAGTCCGTTGATTGCGCTTACGCCGAATTTGGCGTTGAGAAAACTCAAAAACTGACCGCCGTTTGCCGCAATATAGTCGAGAGCCTGCTGTTGCTTTTCTGCCCTTTTGCCGACGATCTCTTTGAGATCGGCAAGCGGACGAGTATCGTCTGCCGTAAGAAATTTTCTCGTATATTCGGGATCTTTTTCGTCGCGCAGTTGCTGGGGAACGAACAATCTCAAAACGTCGATATAGCGGAGATTGTAAGTCTTGCGCATATAGTTCATAAGTCCCAACTGTTCGGGACTTATGGGAGAATCCAAGTATTGTGCTTTTTTAAGGTCGGAAAAATCGGACTTATCTTTTTTTCCGATCACAAATCCGACAAGTCGTTTTTTTCCGAACACAACGGCGACACGACTTCCTATCGGCACGTCGTCGCCGATATAATCGAAAGTTCTGTCCACGTCGCTGTTGGAAATATTGACGATGACTTCCAAAATCATAGAGCGATCACCTTGTCGAGAATTATATCCGCAAGTGCGCTCTTGCTCACTTTTCCGCTTTCCAATCTGTTGCCGTCATTGTCGATAATCGTTGCTACGTTGGTGTCTGCGTTGAATCCTGCGCCCTCGACGGTGACGTCGTTTGCGACGACGAGATCAGCGTTTTTCTTCTTGAGTTTTGTGGTTGCGTTTTCAACGAGATTCTCCGTTTCGGCAGAGAAAATCACAAGTTTCTTGTCGCCTTTCGTCTTGCCCAAAGTCATTGCGATATCGGGGTTTTTTACAAATTCAAGGGTGAGATTCTCGGACTTAATCTTGTTTTCAAACGGTTTTTTGAGTCTGTAATCGGCAGGCGCTGCCGCCATAATCGCCATGTCGCAACTTGGAAATTCGCTTTGGCAAGCTTCGAGCATATCCTGTGTGGACGTGACGTGAATTGACTTTTCGACGCACTTTGGCACGTCGACTTTCACGTTGCCGTACACAAACACGACGCTGCCGCCTCTTTGTGCGATCGCTTCGGCAATGGCTTTGCCCATCTTGCCGCTCGAATGATTGGCAATCACTCTTACGCCGTCGATCTTCTCTTCGGTGCCGCCTGCGGTGACAAGCACTCGCTTGTTTGCAAAGTCTTGCACGGGAGTGAGATACTCGACGATTTTTGCAACTATGTCGCACGGCTCTGCCATACGTCCTTTTCCTACGTCGCCGCACGCAAGAAGCCCTACAGTGCTATCACAGAACATTGCTC
>JBNMJA010000131.1:0-2314 GCA_050873585.1 Bacillota bacterium
AGGGGCGTTTGCGTCCTTTTGATGGTGCTTGACCACCTCGCGCTTTTGCTTGCGGAATTTTTTGGTCCGACGTGGTACGGATGGGGCTTTGCAAGAAAAGGCACGGGCGACGCTTTCACGACTTTTTGCTACAACTGGATAAACGGCAGCGCAAGAGAGATTATTCACCCTATAGTGCTGTTCGTTTTCTTCTCGATATCGGGCATTTCCTGCACGTTTTCTCGCAACAACGCAAAGAGAGGTCTTATCCTCGGGGCGGTTGCGCTTCTCTACACGCTCGGCTCGTACGTAGCGCAAGAATATATGGGCATCGGCGGCGTTTTCGTAGCGTTCGGCGTGTTGGATTTCCTCGCCGCGTCTATGCTTTTGTACGCTTTTGTGGCTTTTGTATGCAAAGACAGTCGCTGGGGTATTACGGGCGTCAGCGTCGCGCTTATCGCGGTTACGCTGTGCC
The DNA here is from genome assembly GCA_050873585.1 of Bacillota bacterium. Taxonomy (GTDB): domain Bacteria; phylum Bacillota; class Clostridia; order Christensenellales; family CAG-917; genus CAG-475. The sequence continues at coordinate 455 of JBNMJA010000131.1, forward strand.
TGTACTTCCTCTACACTCCGCCGGCAGATACGCCTGAAATTTTTGCGATTATATTCCCGCCGCGCGACTTCTACGGCAATCCGTCTTTGTTTTATACGCAAAGCGAATTCTCGCCCGGGGATTTGTTCACGATGATACCCTACACGGCGTTCTATTTTGCGGGCGTGCTTATAGGCGAACTTTTCTATTACGAGAGAATGTCGCTCTTCCAATTTGCGCTCACAAAGTACGTTTTCCAAAAGACCTACGACGCACTGTACGTCTGCGCGCAAAGCGAAAAGAAATCCTTGCGCGAATTCTCAACCTTCACGCTTTCAGCGCTTGTCGGCACGCAAAAAGTCGTAAGAACCGCTGCGACCGGAGTGCAAAAAGGCGTATGTTTCGTGGGCAGGCACGCTCTAACAATTTACGTCATACACGTGGTGTTGCTTGCTGGGCTTTTGTCGCTGATTACGGGGCTTTTCATAACCCCCGGCAACTTCGGATTCTGATTGAAAAATCAATAGTCTAAAACGGTTTGAAAATCATAAAAAATCAATCGTTCAAAATTCGTTTGGAAACGAAAAAACAAGGGTTTATCAATGCGTTTTGCGCCGATAAACCCTATTTTTATGTCAGATTTTAGTTTTATTCGATTTAGTTTTATAGTTTGCCGTTTGCAAATTTCGCTATAAATTTGCTTATCGTTTTATAGCTTATCTTTGCGACAGCGATTAGCCGACGAGGCGCAATTGAGCGCGTCTGTTCGATTCGGTGCGGACTTCGGAAATTTGCTCCATGATTTTTCTTGCGAATCTGTCTGCACCTCTGACGTTTTTGACCGTGTAGGGCTGCACCGCGTCGGATACGATGAGCATATCGCCAACGCCGACAAGACGTTGCAAAAAGTTTTGTTTTGTTTCCACAAGCTTTATTTCGTTGAGCGGAACAACCGTCGTCTTGACGTTTATCACGCCCTCGCGATACACCACTTTGTCCTCTGTAAGCACAATCTCTTTCGCGCCGAGGCGGATTGACTGTATCAAAAGGCTCAAAAGAACAATGACGCCTGCTCCCAGCAATACATATTTCATAACCGTATCCGTTAGGTATTGAGCAGGCTCCGTCTTTGTGAAAAGCCCCTCGATTTTGTCCTTATAAATCCAAACGACGGCGACAAGTCCGCCCAAAACGGCGGCAAGCAAAAGCGAGCTTGCATACACCCATGCGGAAAACTTGCCTTTTGCTATTATTCTTTCTGTTTTTGAATACTTCCTTTCGAGCGCTTTCATACGATCACCTCTCACTTAAAGCATTTGGGAAATTTTGCCATATGCAACGTCGTAGTGCCGAAGGGTTGATAAGTCCTTTCCAGGCACTCTTCCGAATAACTGCATTTTTTGGGGATTTGCGTAAATCCGTTTACGTCATAATCCCAGTTGAACACTGTTTTGGAGCGGATTTTGAGTTCGAAGGGCGGATTGTCGAATGCAAACGGCTTGTCCGTAATGTCGTTGACCACCGTCGTTTCCTCTTCCGCAAGCGCTTTTGCGCCCGCCTTTCTTGCAAAAATCGGCGAAATATTCCATTTCTTTGACGATTTCACGCTGAGAATGCGCCTGTCCGTGGCGTTTTGCGTAATCTCGAATGGCAATTTGAGCGACATAAGCAAGTTGCCTTTGAACAAACTCTTCGTGCCGTCGCTGTTGTCCTCGGCAACGAGCGGTATGGACATCTTGAGCATAAACGTGCTGCCCGTCTTGAGAATGCATTTGACGGAAATCTCTCTGCTGCCGCTTGCGACAACCTGTCCGCCGGATATGAGTTGCATCGTGGTGTTTTTCGGCACGCGGAAATTGATTTTAACTTCTTGCTCGGCAC
>JBNMJA010000132.1:0-2288 GCA_050873585.1 Bacillota bacterium
GATTCAATCCGCAACGTTGCGCTCATCGGCCACTCAGGCGAGGGCAAAACATCCCTCGCAGAAGCTATGATGTTTGAAGCGAAGACGATCGACCGTCTCGGCAAAGTAGACGACGGTTCTTCGACGATGGACTATGACGACGAAGAAATTAAAAGAAAGATATCTATCTCTTTGTCGCTCGGTTATGCGCTTTATCGCAATACCAAAATCAACATCCTCGACGCTCCCGGTTTCTTCGACTTCGAAGGTGAAATGATTGCGGCTTTACACGCTGCAGACAGTGCTGTTGTCGTTACCAGTGCAACCGGCTCTTTGACGGTCGGCACCGAAAAAACTCTTGACCTCTGCAAAGAAAAGAAAGTCGCGGCTCTCGTTTTCGTCAATGCGGTTGACAAAGACAATAGCGATTTCTTGGGCACGGCAAGAGCTATTATGGCAAAATATAAGAGCGTTATCCCCATCGAACTTCCCATTATGGAAGGCGGCAAGATGGTCGGCGTTGTCGACGTGCTCAACAACAAGGCTTTTGACCTCACCAATAAGGAAATCGCAGTTCCTGCTTCCTTGCAAGGCGAAGTCGAAGAGTTCAACGGCAAGCTTATGGAAATGATTGCGGAAACCGACGAAGAACTTATGATGAAATTCTTTGACGGCGAGCAATTCACCAAGGACGAAATTCAAAAAGGTTTGCACCAAGCAATCGCAGACGATATCTTTGTTCCGCTCGTCGCAGGCAATGCACAAACTTCCAAGGGCGTTGCAAGACTTATGGATAAGCTCGTCGATCTTATGCCGCATCCGCAAAGAGCGCACAAAATCAAAGCAATCGTTGACGGAAAAGAAACAGAAGTCGGCGTTGATCCGTCCGCTCCGTTCTCCGCTCAAGTTATCAAATCCGTTGTCGACCCGTACGTCGGAAAACTTCTTATCTTCAAAGTTCTCGGCGGCAAGCTTTCGAGCGGCGACTCCGTTTACAACGTAAGCGTTGACAAACCTGAAAAAATCGGTACGCTTTACGTCCTCAAGGGCAAAAAACAAGAGCCCGTCGATTGCCTCAATGCAGGCGACATCGGCGCTGTTGCAAAGCTCGTTTACACCAACACGAACGATACTTTGGTATCTTCCGCAGACAATAAGATCGAATTTGAGAAAATCGAATTCCCCAAGCCCGTTATCTCTTACGCTGTTAAGGCTCTCAAAGACGAAGAAAAAGCCATCCAAGGTCTTATCAAGATGCAAGAAGAGGACGCAACCTTCAAGGTCGAAAAGAACGTTGAAACAGGCGACGTGCTTATCAGCGGTTTGGGCGAGGCTCAACTTGACATTATGTGCAAGCGCGTAAAGAGCAAGCTCGGCATCGACATCACGTGGCAAGAACCCAGAGTCGCATATCGCGAGACTATCCGCAAGACCGCGCAAGCAGAAGGTAAGCATAAGAAGCAATCCGGTGGCGCAGGTCAATACGGCGACGTTTTCATCAAGTACGAGCCGGGTGCGGCTGACGGTGAGTTTGAGTTTGTCGACGCAGTTGTCGGTGGCGCCGTTCCTCGTCAATTTATCCCTGCAGTCGAAAAAGGTTTGCGCGAAGCCATCAAACACGGCGTACTTGCTGGTTATCCGATGGTCAACCTCAAAGCAACGCTTTACGACGGCAAGTATCACCCCGTCGACAGCAAGGAAATCGCATTCGTTACCGCTGCAAAACTTTCCTATGCAGACGGTATCGCAGCGGCAGGCCCTTGCTTCCTCGAACCTATCGTTGAAGCAAAAGTTACTGTTCCTGACGAGTATCTCGGCGATATCCTCGGCGATATGAACAAACGTCGCGGTCGTATCCTCGGCACAGACATGGCAAACGGCAAGCAAATCATCACCGCAGAAGTTCCGCAAGCAGAAATGTTCCGCTATGCAACCGATCTTCGTTCCATGACGCAAGGTCGCGGTAAGTTTGAAATGCATGTTGTCCGCTACGAAGAAGTGCCTGCAATGAATAATGATAAGATTATTGCGGATGCGAAGAAGCGCGAAGAAGAAGCAAATAAGAAATAAGCCATTATTTAGCGAATAGCTTTGTCAAAGCCCCTCGGCTGTCAACTCATTTACGCCTAGTAAATTAGGGTTGCCATCCGAGGGGCTTTTCGCGCTCTTCATCTAAATATCGTCATTTTTTAATAAGCCGTTATTGAGCAAAAACGGCTTATTTTATACTTATTAACGGAATGGGCATATTCGGAGTTGGAGGCGCAAGGCGCCGACCGCATCGAGCGCCAAGCTTGACGATTAGTACA
>JBNMJA010000133.1:0-2283 GCA_050873585.1 Bacillota bacterium
CTCATCTTTTCGCCGTAATCGAGACCGTATCCGACCACGAATTCGTTTTCGATTTCAAAGCCGATATAGTCGCCTTTGAAGTCGACTTTTCTTCTTGAAGGTTTGTCGAGAAGAGAGCAGACTTTGAGAGTTTTCGGAGCGCGTGCAAGGAGAAGTTTTTTGAGATAGCAAAGCGTGATGCCCGTATCTATGATATCCTCGACGATAATCACGTTTTTATCTCTTATAGGCTCTGACAAGTCCTTTATCATCTTCACTTCGCCGCTTGACTTCGTGCCTGCGCCGTAACTCGACACTGCGATAAAATCGATTTCCACGTCGCTTTCGATCTCTCTTACGAGATCGGCAAAAAAGATGCTTGCACCCCTGAGCGTGCACACGAGCGTGACTGATTCGCCATTATAATCCTCGCTGATTTGCTTGCCGAGTTCGGCAACTCTTTTTGCGATTTCGTCGCGACCGATGAGAACTTTTTTAATTTCTTTGCCGTACATTTTCTATACCTCATAATAATGATTTCTTTGGTGTGTTTTCGGTACACACGCTTATTTTTTCGTAAGTTTCAAAATGTTTTTCGTATCTTCGTCGATTGCGACCTTTTTGGAAATTTCCAAACCGAAGACTGCCAAGACCTCATTGCCCAACGCAAGCAACACAAGCGAATCTCTTTTCCGCAGCGGCACTTTTTTGTCCGTAAAAAAGTCACCTATGCTCTTTGAGCCGCCGCCGAATTTTTCAATAAAATCGCCATCTTTTCTGCATCTCAGCACGGCGTTTTTCGCCACTTTGTCGCCGTCAATAAAAAGCGCGCCCTTGCCCTTTTGCGCCTCGTATTCTTTTCTGTCCGAGCGCTTAACCGACACGCCGAAGTCGTCAAAATCTCGCGCTTCGAACTTTGTTTGCGGCGTATCGGTTGTATTGTCGCGAGTGCCGTTTCGCCTTGAAAAAACGAGGTTTTCGCCCTCTTTATGCACGCAAATTCCGTGCGTAAGTTCGATTCTTTTTCCGTTTTGCGCTTTTGCAAGGTCGAACACGAGCGGAAAATGGCGTTGCTCTATGTCCTGACAAACGCCGAGAAGTTTTGCCGCTTTAAGCACGAGTTCCTTGCCTTCGAGCGTGCCGTCCATATACTTGACATTCACCGTGACTTCGCCGTTTTCCAGTTTCAAACTCGGCGTGTTTTGGTCGATATAGTCGCAAACTTCGTTTGCGTTTTGGCAAAGCCTCGACACAGAAGTGCAAAGATACGGGAATTTTTGCTTGATTCTTACGAGTTCGGCGCGAATAAAATTGCGAGTGTACGCCGTGTCGGCGTTGCTTTCGTCCTCGACAAACGGAAGCGAGTTTTGCTCGACGAAAGCGTTTATATCCTCTCTCGTGCAGTTAAGAAGAGGGCGAATATAGCGACCGCTCACCTCTTTCATACCGCAAAGACCTCTGACGCCCGTTCCTCTGATTATGCGCATGAACACTGTTTCGACCTGATCGTCCAAGTGGTGCGCAAGCGCGATATAGTCGCATTTGCCGTCGTCAAGAACCTTGTCGAAAATCTCGTATCTCAAAATGCGCGCGCCCTGCTCTGTCGTATAGCCGTTTTTCTCGCAAAACGACGGCACTTCAAGCGAAAAACTCAAAAGCGGAATGTTGTATTTTTTGCAAAAATCTTCGACGAATTTGCTGTCTTTAAGGCTGTTTTCGCCTCTAATTCCGTGTTCGACGTTGATTGCAATCAAAGGAATATCCGCCGTTTTGAGCGCATAGGCAAGCGCGACGGAATCTCTGCCGCCGCTCAATGCAACGCCTATTTTCTTACCCGAAAAAGACGGATTTTCAAAAAATTTATTCAAATTTATTTGAATATCGTTTGCCATACGGCAATTATACAGCAAACGCGCGAAAAACACAACACATTATGACATGCTTGGCTTTTCGGCGGATATTACACCATAAAAAGACGCATCGCAAGCACTGTGCAATCGTCGGTTGCGCCGTTTTGAAGTGCTTTTTCAAGGATTGCATCGGCAAGCGTTTGCGGATTTTGCGTGTCGATTTCGTCAATCGCTTCGCATACGCCCGTTCCGTCAAGCGCGTCGAAAACGCCGTCGCTCATCATTAGCAGCATATCGCCGTCAAAAAGTTGATAGCGTGACGTTATGCTTTCCACGTCGTCCACGATTCCTATGGGCGCGCAAGTGCAAGTGAGCATTTCGATGTTTTCCTTGCGAATGATGAAACTGCTTGCCGAGCCGAGTTTTACAACGTCAAGACCGCCCGACTGCATAA
>JBNMJA010000134.1:0-2270 GCA_050873585.1 Bacillota bacterium
GATTGATATATCCCTTGCCGATAAACTTTCCCTCGTGCGAGCAGACGGTAGCGAGCGAGCCGTTTTTGTCCTTGCCCTCGATGCGCGCGACTTCGTTTGCGTACACCCAACTGTGACCGTGCGTCACTCGTTTTTCTTCGCCTTTTTTGAGATATACCGTGTATGGCATCTTGCACCTCGTCTTTGAAAATACGTTGATAGAAAGATTATAAAGATTCCGCACGAAAAAGTCAAACGCAGCACTTGTAGTATTGTTCAAAAACGGTATACGGACAAATGCGCCGAAGTGTCACAACCGACTTTTTTTGCAAATTGCATATTGACGAATTTGTCAAAATGAATGATAATAAATACGTAGATAAGCGGACGTTTTTCCGCTCTGAAGGAGGGCTTATGAACACGATTATCACCATATCCAGACAGTACGGCAGCGGTGGCAGATTCGTCGGCAAATTGCTTGCGGACGAACTCGGAATCCCGTTCTACGACAAGGAAATCATCGCAATGGCGTCCGAAGATTCGGGCTTTGCGAAGGAGTTTATCAAAGAAAACGAGCAAAAAATGAAAGGTCTGTCCTCGTTTGCGTTCACCTCGAGCGTGTGGGGGGCGAATCTTATGGGCAACTTTGAGAATATCGAGTCCAAGATTTACGCTTGCGAAGCGGATGCGATAGAAAAAATCGCAAAGCATGGGGCGTGCGTCATAGTGGGGCGTTGTGCGGACTACGTTCTCAAGGACAAATACAAATGCCTCAACGTGTTCATTCACGCAGACATGCCCTCGAGAGTGGAGCGCGTCATCAACGTGTTCCGTCGCACCGACGACGCAAAGAAAGCGGAAAGGCTCATCAAAGAAAACGACCGTATGAGAGCAAGGCACTATTGCTATTACACCGACACCGAGTGGGGCGATGCCAAAAACTATCATATCACGCTCAACACAACCGCAATCGGAGTCGAGAATTGCGCCAAGATTTTGAAAGAGGCGTATCTCAGATTCGACGAACAATCGGGTTCAAAAGAATAAGTATAAAATCGCTTGAAGCGACGCGGCTTTGAGCGCAAGATGAAAATGTATCGAATTATAGAAGTTGACAATCTCGACAATCCGTCGCAATACAAGTGGTTCAGGACGTTTGCCAATCCGTGTTACGGTATGAACGTCAAAACTGACGCAACTCAAGTTGTCAAAGTGTCCAAAGCGACCGGCACGAGTTTTTTCGCAAACGTGCTTTATCTCGTCACCAAGGCATTCAATTCCGTGGACGAGATGAGAATGAGAGAGGTGAGAGGGCAGATACGCCTTTACGACGTCATCAATCCCACTTTCACGGTTATGACGGATTCGGGCAGATTTGCCAACGCAGGCTTCAAGATGATTGAGGATTATCGCGGCTTTTACGAGCAGACCAGAAAAATCATCGAAGAAAAGAAGTCGCAGACCGTCTTTGACGACGGCTACAACGATTCAAACGATTTCGACGATTATTATATCACTTGCGTTCCGTGGATAAGCCTTGAATCGATGACTCATCCGCTCCCCGACGACAATATCGAATCTTCCTCGTGTCCCAGAGCGTGTTGGGACAAGTATCGTCTTGAAAACGGCAGATACGTCATGACCCTCAACGTCACGGTCAATCATTGTTTCGTTGACGGCAAACGTCTTTGCAACGTTTTCGAGGCAGTGCAAAACAACTTCGACAACGCCGAAACTCTCTTGAAGTAGTTTTCACTTTACGTTCCAAAAATCTCGGAACGCTTATATGACTTTTACTTCAATAAGAATCGTTGAAACAGTTTCTCAACCCGTATTCAACCCAAAAAAACGCTCCGTTTCGGAGCGTTTTTGCTATGTTTTCGTGCGTTTTTAGCACTTTTTAGTTCGGAGTTTTGATATAAATAACTGAAATCTGATATTGATTTATGCAGTAATTTGCATAACTATGCAAGTAATATACGGAACTCGAGCCGCAGGGCGGTGAGCTGGGGAGCGCCGAACTTTCGTCGCACACAAGCCCCATTGCTCCAACCGCAACTTGTTGCAGTTGTTCGCTTTGGTTCTTTGTGCTCCTCGTCCCACACGACGAAAACTACGCTTTCATCTTTGTAACTCCTGTATCTGTTCGCTTGTTTTCGTCGTGCGTGAGCCTTGTGTGCGTATTACAAGCGACTGCGCCGTGTTGATGACCACGCCTGGCGCACAAAGCGCAGTGGCAAAATGAGAGGACTGTCCCTATCTATGTGAGTGCCGAGTGTTGTCCCCCGCTA
>JBNMJA010000135.1:0-2202 GCA_050873585.1 Bacillota bacterium
GAGTTTGCAAATACGCAATCTCCATTTCGTTCAAGGGGCGATACGCTCCTCTTGCAAGTCCGCCGAGGCGTAACTCTCCGATTGCGACGCGCTTTAAGAAAACGACTTTCTTTTCGACCGCCTCGAACATAAGACGGATCTCTCTGTTTTTGCCCTCAAATATGATGATTTCAAGGCGCGTAAACACTCCGCTTGTATCTTCCGAGCACTCTATTGCTTCTCTTGCAAGCGTATCTTTGGGATCTATGACGGCTTTTTTTGTGTCTTTGACTTTCTCTATCCCCGTCACTTTCACCTTGCTTCTGCCGTATTTGACTCCGTCAACGGTTACGCCCTTTCTTAGCGCGGCAAGATCGCTTTCTTCGATAGTGCCTTCGATTTTCACAACGTAAGTTTTGGGAATTTCGCTCGACGGGTGCGTAAGTTTGTAAGTCAAATCGCCGTCGTTAGTCAAAAGAAGCAAGCCTTCACTGTCGTAATCCAGTCTGCCGACTGGATATAAACGCTTGTTTTTGTAGTCGACACCGATAAAATCGGTGATAATCTTGCGCGGTTTTGCGTGTTCTTTTTGCTCTTCCACAATCCCTTTTGCGGCAAGTTTTTCGGCGCGATTATTGATTTCTTCAAGTTCTTTTTCGCTCTTTTTTCTGCCGCTCTTGTTGTCGTTGTCCTCGTTTAGAGTGGTCACGCAATTCTTCGGTTTGTAAAAAAGAAGATAATCGTAATGCGTCACCCTGACGACTTTTTTTCCGTCCACAAAGACAATGTCTTTGCTTTCGTCGACGTCCGTGCCGACCTCTCTGACAACTTTTTTGTTGACGCTCACTCTGCCTTGTTTGACAAGTTCGTCCGCTTTGCGCCTCGAACATACTCCGCATTCCGCAAGATATTTGTTGATTCTCATAAGTCCTCTCGCGCTCGCACCGCAAGCGCCCGTAAATTAAACAAAGTATACCGAAAAAATCTAAAATAATCAAGCGTATTCACAATCAAAACCTCTCACGACAAAAAAAGAAAAGGCTTACGCCCTTTCATCCGTTGTTAACATCGTAGTCAAATGCTCTTGATTTGCATAGAAACAATAACGATTTTGGGAAAACTGACTTTTGATTTTTTATATTTGTTCGACTACGAGTCTTTCGCTTCCGTCTTTTTTGAGCGGATACTTTATATCGTGCCAATCCGGAGTAACGTTTTGGTCTATTTTGATTTTAACCGCGTCTTTACCATTCGTAAGCAAAGCGTTGTCAATCGCAACCATTTCATAGTTGTCAAAGCCGTAATTCAGCATTCTAACCGTGTCGTTCCACATATCGCCGTGATTGAAAACCACCGTAATAAGTTGCATATCTCCTCTTCTTGCGCCGCCGACTAAGCATCGCCCGCTCTTTTTGGTAAATCCCGTTTTCGCACCGTTTGCGCCGTCGAAAAGTTTGAGCAATTTATTCTTGTTCGCAATATATCTTGCCTCGTCGTTCACGGTGATTTTTCTCTGTTTGGCGCTTACGATTCTCAAAAATTCGTCGTTTTCGTACGCTTTTGCACAAATAAGCGCCATATCGTACGCCGTAGTATAGTGGTCGTCATCGTGAAGCCCGTGCGGATTTACGAAATGCGAGTTCACCGCTCCAATATTTGCGGCTTTTTCGTTCATAATATCCGCAAACTCGGATATATCGTCGCAAATTTCAAGTGCGAGAGTTACGGCGGCGTCGTTTCCGCTTCTGAGCATCAATCCGTAAAGCAAATCTTCGACGCTGATTTTATCGCCTTCTTTAAGATAAATCGACGAGCCTTCGATTCCGACGCCTTCCTTTTTGACAGTTACGATCTTATCGAGCGACAAACGCTCGATGGCGATAAGAGCCGTCAAAACTTTGGTTGTGCTTGCGGGATAACACTTTGCGTCTTTATGCTCTTCGTACAAAACTCGCCTCGTAGATTGCTCTATACATATTGCGCCTCTTGCGCCCCTTTCAACGTTAATCATCGTTTCTAAGTCAGCATCGAAAACCGTTAATCTTTGTTCAAAATCATCAAAACAATTCTCATTATTGATGTTTTTTAGAATAGTTTTTATCGGATTTACGACATTCCCTATCGAAAATGACGAAATAATCGCAATGGTCAGACACACCACAGCAATTGCCATAACAAACGCTTTTTTGCCGAAATCATCCATATTGCTTCCCTCTCTCAATC
>JBNMJA010000136.1:0-2192 GCA_050873585.1 Bacillota bacterium
ACCCACGGCTTCCGCTCCGCGTAGGGCAACACACGGCGCTCGCATAGAAGAGTATCGTTCTCTTGTTATGTCACTCGTTCACGGGCGAAATAATCCCAGCCCGCCCGTTCACTTGTACTTTTCGTCAAGCTCGGCGCTCCCTTTGCTCGCCGCCGTTGCGGCTCGAGTTCCGTCTTCGAAGTCGCACATTCCGTTTATAAGTAGACTTCGAAGGAGTTTTCGTTCAAGTGCGGACAGAGTCCGCCCTCAATTATTAATTATTAATTATTAATTAATACTCACGTCCAAGTCTATATCGTCGGCAAATTGCGATTCATAAAGTTTCTTGTACACTCCGCCCTTTTCAATCAACTCGTTGTGAGTGCCTTGCTCGACGATTCTTCCGCCGTCTATCACGACGATGCAATCCGCTTTGCGCACGGTTGAAAGTCTGTGCGCCACGACGATGGTCGTTCTGCCCTTGCAAAGTTCAAACAACGCCTTTTGGATTATCGCTTCGGTGGTGTTGTCAAGCGCGCTCGTCGCCTCGTCGAGAATAAGAATAGACGGATTTTTGAGGAATACTCTGGCGATGCTCAGCCTTTGTTTCTGACCGCCCGAGAGTTTGACGCCCCTCTCGCCTATTTGCGTATCGTAGCCTTCGGGCAAACTTCTGATATAAGCGTCTATATCTGCTTTTTTTGCCGCCTCTATAATTTCCTCGTCGGTGGCGTCCTCTTTGCCGTAGGCGATATTCTGCTTGAACGTGCCCGTAAACAAAAAAACGTCCTGTTGCACTATTCCGACGTTTTTGCGCATCGAATCGTTCTTTATCTCGCTTATAGGCTCGCCGCCTATGTAGATCATACCCTCTTCGAGCGGATAGAATTTGGGAATCAAGTGGCAAAGCGTGGTTTTTCCGCCGCCGCTCGCGCCCACGAACGCATACATTTTGCCGTCGGGAATGGTGAGATTTACATCGTCAAGCACCTCTTTTTCGGGGCTGTATGCAAAACTTACGTCCTTGAACACTATATCTCCGTGAAGATTCTCGACGTCGTGCGCGGTTTTACTCTCCTCTTCCACGGGTATGTCCATAATCGCGATGAAACGCTTGAAGCCCGTTATGCCGTCCTGCAACTGCTCGAAGAACTGTATGAGCGTTTGCACGGGCGAGATAAAGAGGTTGATTGAAATCATGAACGACACGAGATCCACGTAGTCGAAATTCTCGCTGTCGTAAATGCAGAAAAGCGCGCCTGCAAGCAACACTATCACGTTGTATATCTCGGTGACTAGACTCATGCTTGCCCAGAACGTACCCATCGCTTTATATGCCTTCGAGCGTGCCTTAACGTAGCCGTCGTTGTTCTTTTCAAACTTTTCCTGCTCATATTCGGCGTTTGCGTACGCCTTGGTGACTCGGATGCCCGCAATGCTGTTTTCGAGCGTGGCGTTGATATTGCCTATCTCCTCTCTGCTCTTTCTGAACGCCTTGGTCATATTCTTTCTGCACGCAATGGCGATAAAAAACAGCACGGGCAAGAGCGCAAATACGATAAGCGAGAGTTTCCAACTTATCGTGCACAGATACGCAAACGAACCTATCGTCACGAACGTCGTGATAAAAAAGTTTTCGGGGCCGTGGTGCGCAAGTTCGCTCACGTCGAAAAGGTCGTTGGTCATTCTGGTCATCAACTGTCCCGTTTCGGTGTTGTCGTAAAAGGAATACGGCAGTTTTTCGAGGTGCGCAAACAAATCCGTCCTCATCGCCGCCTGCATTTTTACGCCCATAACGTGTCCGTAATAGTTGATATAATACTTCATCCCCGCTCGCAAAAGGTATATGCCAAGCAAGATAGCGCAAAGAATAAGCACTTCGTTGATTATGCCGTTGGGAATGCTTTGGCGCAATATGCGTTGCGAAACCATAGGATAAATAAGTCCGCTCACCGAGAAGATTAACGAACATATCATATCCGCGGCAAAAGTGCCTTTGTGCGGCTTGTAATACGCCACGAACCGCTTGAGAAAATGCTGTTGAGTCTGTTGTTTGTTTTTCATAGTAGTATATATATTTATAAAAATCCCGTATTTTTCTAATTAAAATTTTCCCCCTTCCTCACGTGTTTCCCCTACCGCCGTTCCCCCTTAAAAGGGAATCCACGGCGTCCGCTCCGCGTGGGGCAACACTCAGCACTCGCATAGATAGG
>JBNMJA010000137.1:0-2154 GCA_050873585.1 Bacillota bacterium
CCTTCGCGACAAACTTTCAAAGGCAGGAATCAACAACGTCGTCACTGTGTGGGGGCTTGGATATAAGTGGCAGGATTGAACGGAGTGATTGCAAAATCGCACGTTTATCTATGCAAAAATAGATGTTAAACGCCTTATGATGAATAAAAAGCAAATTTTAAAACTTGAAAAAGCGCTTGCGCGATTCCAAGACGGCGACTTGTATTCGCCCGTGGAAACGGAAGGCGCGGGAGAGTATCATTCGATTGCGACGAGGTTGGAGTCGTTGCGTGTTTCGATGTTGAGGCTTAAAGACGAGGTGGCAACCGTTTCCAATCGCGCAAACAAATCAATTGCCTCCGTTGCTCACGATATGAAAACACCGCTTGCTATAATCTCGGGGTATGCAGAATGTCTTTCGGACGGAATGAATGACAAGGATTACGCGTCTCTTATTATCCAGAAAACCGAGCAAATGAACGAAATGGTCATAGAAATGGTCGAGTCGTCCAATGCCGAAATCAAAAAACAATCGGAACACAAAGCCCTTTACGGCACAAGAAATCTGTTCGGGAAAATCATAGAAAGATTGCGTCCTTTGGCGCAAACAAAAAATATCAAACTCAAGGTGGGCAAGATTCCCGATGTTCAAGTGAGAGTCGACGAGACGCAAATAGAAAGAGTGGTGCAAAATCTTGTTTCCAATGCGGTGAAGTATTCTCCTGAAAAAACGACGATTAAAATAACAACAAAAAAAATAGGAGCCAGTTTTGTTCTTATCGTAAAAGATCAGGGGATAGGAATCGCGAAAGAAAGTTTGCCTTATGTATTCGAACAGTTTTTCACAGAGGACAAAGCACGCTCAAACGGCAATAGCCAGGGAGTAGGTCTTTATGCCGTAAGCGAAATTATGAAGGCGTACAGCGGAACGGTATGGGTAAAAAGCAAAAAGGGGAAAGGCAGTACGTTTGCCGTTTCGTTGCCCATCGAGCTTGACAATGCAAACCGCCCGTTTACTTTAAGATTCGATGAATTGCCTCTTGCTTCAAAACTCGTGATAGAATTATTGTTCGGTTGGATATGGGCGTCGATTTATCGCATTGCGAAGTTTACAGAAACATTGCGTCCGCATACGCTTGTGGCGGGAGTGGTGTGTTTCGGATTGTTTGTGTTTATGTGGCCGATTGATTTTATAAGCGTCGCCGTTTACGGCAAGCCGACCTTCCTTGCGGACTGAATTTGCAAACAAGCGTACGAAAAAACGTGCCGACGTATGGAAACATATATCGATGTCGATAAAAAAATACGCAAATTATAGTTGCATATTTCTTATAATAATTGTAAAATAATGGCGGTTGGAAATCCAATCAATTTCGGAATACACCTTTATGGAGGAATTTATAATGGCAAACGTAAAAGTCGCTATCAACGGTTTTGGTCGTATCGGACGTCTTGCTTTCAGACAAATGTTCGGTGCAGAGGGTTATGAAATTGTCGCTATCAACGACCTCACAAGCCCCAAGATGCTCGCTCATCTTCTCAAATACGACTCGACACAAGGCAACTACGCAAATTCTCACACGGTAGAAAGTTGTGAAGCGGTTCTCAACGAGGACGGCACGATCAAAGAAGACGGCTACATCGTCGTCGACGGCAAGAAGATCACTATCTACGCAAAAGCAAAAGCGGCAGAACTCCCCTGGGGCGAACTCGGCGTGGACGTCGTTTTGGAATGCACAGGTTTCTACACCTCCAAAGCAAAAGCACAAGCACACATTGACGCAGGCGCACGCAAAGTCGTCATCTCTGCTCCCGCAGGCAACGACCTTCCCACGATCGTCTACAACGTCAACCACACCACTTTGAAAGCAACCGACAACATCATCTCCGCTGCAAGCTGCACCACCAACTGCCTCGCTCCTATGGCGAAAGCGCTCAACGATTACGCTCCCATCATGAGCGGTATCATGACCACGGTTCACGCATACACCGGCGACCAAATGCCTCTCGACGGACCGCAAAGAAAGGGTGATTTGAGAAGAAGCCGCGCGGCTGCAATCAACATCGTCCCCAACAGCACCGGCGCTGCAAAAGCAATCGGTCTCGTTATCCCCGAACTCAACGGCAAACTCATCGGTTCTGCACAACGCGTTCCCACTCCCACCGGTTCTACCA
>JBNMJA010000138.1:0-2122 GCA_050873585.1 Bacillota bacterium
ACGTCTTTGAGCACTTCGTGATTGCCGAAAGTTTTGCCGAGATGGCGCACTTCGATGATAGGTTCGCTCTCGGCGGCGTTTTTCGTTTCGTCGACGCAAATCGTAGTGTTTTGAGCATCTAACGCATCGTTTTGCAAAATTTCAACGTTTTGTATATTTTGAGAATCGGTGTTTGTCATATTCGTGTTTTCCTTTCTTTCGCTCATTGCTCGTTGCCTCCCATTGCTCTTTTTTCACGCAGAATGGAGTCTGCGTCCATATTTTGCGAACCCATAATCTGATAATTCTTTTTGCCGTCCATCTTCTTTTCGATAAGGCGGAGGATTCTCGTTATCGTGAAAGTGAGGATAAAGTATATCGCCGCAACGACGAGATAGGCTTCAAATATCGCATACGTGTTGAGTGCGATTGATTTGCCGTAGAAGAACAATTCCGTAAAGCCGATGACGTTGAGCACCGACGTGTCCTTTATGTTGATGACAAACTCGTTTGCCACGCTCGGCATAATGTTGCGAAGCACTTGAGGCAGAACGATATTCCACATAGTCTGCGAGTGCGTCATACCTATTGCCTGCGCGCCTTCAAACTGTCCTTTGTCTATTGATATGATGCCGCCTCTGACGATTTCCGCCATGTACGCGCCCGTGTTGATGGAAACGATGATAAGACCAGCAACCGTGACGTTCATGGTGTTGCCGTCGTTGATGAGTGCAGAGCCCCAGAATATGACCATTGCCTGCACCATCATCGGAGTGCCTCTAAACACTTCGATATACGCCGACAAGATGAAGTCGCCTATTTTTTTGAGGATTTGAAGAGCCTTGTTGCTCGGCTCGCCCAAAGTGCGATACATGCCTATCAAAAGACCGATAAACAAGCCTACGATCGTGCCGACTATTGCGACCAAAATCGTGTAGCCGACGCCTTTTAATATGGATAGATAATAGGTTTTGACGATATTTCCTATTCTTGAGAAGAAAGTCGTGGGCGCGTTGGTGTTCTCGGAAGAGAATTTGATCGCCTGTTCCATAATTTCGAGCCTGTCCTCTTTGGAGAGACTTAAAAGCACGTTGTTGATGGCGTCTTTTTGGCCGTAACCGTATCTCATTCCGATTGCGATCTGCGTGTCTTCCGCACTTGCGGTGAAGCCCCCCGTAGTGTTGTTTTGGAGGTGTACATAGGTGAGATTTTCGTTTGATGCGCAGTCCGCAATAGCACCCGGCTCTTCCGCAACGTAGCCGTCAATTGTCTTTGCGTTCAGGGCAATGGTCATTTCGGGGAAGGTTGCCATAGGAGTGCCTGCCGTTATGCCGTGCGCCGCCGCTTGCTTCTGAAGTGCGTCGTCATGGAAAGTGCCTTGTTGCGCAACGAGTTTCGCACCCGAAAAATCGTCGAGAGTCTGCGCGTTTGCGTATCGTCCGTCTTTTCTCACCACGACCACGAGGTTGCTCTCGTAGTACGCTTCGGAAAAGTCGATTGACTCGCGTCTTTCCGACGTAGGGCTCATGCCTGCGATGACGAGATCGAGCGTGCCTGCTTTTACACCCGGAACAAGAGAATCCCACTCGGTTTTCACGATGACGAGTTCGCGATCGAGCGCGTCAGCGATGCGCCTTGCAATCAAAACGTCGTAGCCGTTGGCGTATCCGTCGGCGTTTGAGATTTTCACTGCGTCGTTTTTGTCCGTCTGTTGCGTGAAATTGAAGGGAATGTAGGCACATTCGAGTCCGACTACGAGTTTTTCACGCTCTTCGCCGCTCTCTTGTTCGTTGCAAGCCGTCATCAGAGCAAGACTGCCTGCAAAAACTGCCAAAACCAGCACCAAAACGATGATTTTGAAAGTTTTTTTCATAGTTGTTTCTCCTGCGAAAAGTATTTACAAATCGACGGGCAATCGCATCGGGATAAAAAAATCCGCAATGCCAACAACATTGCGGATAAGAAATATCGCTCAACGTTGATAGCGCTCCACCTTTCGGTGACAGTACAACGCATATTCTGCGTTGTCCCAAGAGCGACCGTTTCAGACCAAACGAACCGTTCTTTCGGCGGATTTTCCTTTGCCACCGCGACGAAGTCTGCGCCGTCGGCTTGTCATAAAATCCGCACCTCTATCGAGATG
>JBNMJA010000139.1:0-2032 GCA_050873585.1 Bacillota bacterium
CGTGTGGGAAGAGGAGCACAAAGAACCAAAGCGAACAACTGCAACAAGTTGCGGTTGGAGCAATGGGGCTTGTGTGCGACGAGAGCGCGGCGCTCATAGGCTCGCCGCCTTGCGGCTCGAAGTTCCGTCTTCGAAAGGGCAAATACCGTTAATAAGTAGGCTTCGAACGAGTGATCGTTTAAAAGCCCGCTCTGCAAGTTCGCGGACGGCGGTTTTTATCTCGTTTGCGAAAGAGCTGATTCCGTTTATAAGAACGCTTCGAGTAACCGATATGCAAATTACAGGGTTTTTGCGTAGTTTTTGCGCAAGTCGTTGACTTATCGCACTTATATTGTTATTATTTTTTAGATAATTATCTCGCACACATATACGCGTGCGTGTGTTTAGGAGTTTTTATGAAAGAAAAAATGGACGCTATCAAAAACGCCGCTATCGAAATGATCGAGCGTGCTCAAACGTCGCAAGATCTTGCCGACGTCAGAGTGAAATATCTCGGCAAAAGCGGTGAAATCTCCCTCCTTATGAGAGATATGGCAAACGTACCCAAAGAGGAACGCCCGAATATGGGTAAACTCGTCAACGAATTGCGCGGAGCCGTGGAAACCGTGCTCAATCAAAAAACGCAAGAAGTCGAGCAAAAAGAGAAACTCGCACGCTTAAAAGCAGAGGAAATCGACGTTACGTTGCCTTCAAATCGCGAAAATATCGGTACGCTTCATCCGCTTACGCTGATTACGAGAGAACTTATCGATATATTCTCGGGTATGGGATTCTCCGTGGTGGAAGGTCCTGAAATCGAGAGCGACCTTTATAACTTCCAACTGCTCAACGTGCCTAAAGATCACCCGGCACGCGATATGCAGGACACTTTCTATATCAACGACAATATCGTTTTGCGTACGCAAACCTCAGCAGTGCAGGCGCGCGTTATGCAAGCGGGCGCGCCCCCGATTCGCATTATCTCGCCGGGCAAGGTGTACAGAAGCGACGACGACGCTTCGCATAGCCCCATTTTCAATCAGTTCGAAGGACTTGCAATCGACAAACACATTACTATGGGCGATTTGCAAGGCTGCTTGCAAACCTTTGCCGAAAAACTCTTCTCGAAAGATACGAAAGTAAGACTTCGTCCTTCATATTTCCCGTTTACGGAACCCTCCGTCGAAGTGGACGTCACTTGCTCCATGTGCCACGGAAAAGGCTGCAGAGTGTGTAAGGGTACGGGCTGGGTAGAGATCCTCGGCGCAGGTATAGTCAATCCTCACGTCCTCGATATGTGCGGAATAGACAGCAAGGAATATAGCGGTTTTGCGTTCGGATTCGGAATCGACCGCATCGCAATGATCAAATACGGTATTCCGAATATCAAAATGCTTTACGAAAACGACGTGCGTTTTCTCAAGCAATTCAACTAAGGAGGCGCGAATATGTTAGTTCCTATTTCCTGGCTTAAAGATTATGTGGACATCAACGTTTCAATCCCGACTCTCGCTAAAAAACTCGTAGGAATCGGTTTTGAAGTGGAAGATATTATTTATCAAGAAAAACAGGCGACGAACGTCGTCGTGGGCAAAATCGTCAAGGTTGACAAACATCCCAACGCCGACCGTTTGCGCGTTACGCAAATAGATATCGGCGGCAAGACCATTCAAGTCGTCACAAACGTTCCCGTCGAAGGCGGCGAAACGATCGCGGTGGCTCTTGACGGAGCGCATCTTGCGGACGGTCACGAGATAAAGAAGGGTGAACTACGCGGCGTGCTGAGCGAAGGTATGCTTTGCGGACTGGAAGAAGTCGGCGTAACGGTCGACGACGTGCAAAACCAAGAGACAGGGGATATTCTCCGCTTCGAAGAGGGCACGCAGCTCGGTCAAAGCGCTCTTAAAGCACGCGGATACGACGATATTATTCTCGACGTTTCCGTCACCGCTAATCGTCCCGACTGCAACAGCATTTACAAAATGGCAAAAGAGGTTGCGGTTGCGCTCAATACCGATTGCAGAGAACCCGTCATCGACTATAAAGTTTGCTC
>JBNMJA010000140.1:0-2021 GCA_050873585.1 Bacillota bacterium
CCTTTGTTGGAAAGAATCGTGCGAACGTCCGCAAAGTCGAGGTTGATAAGTTCGGGATTTGCGATAACGTCGCTTACGCCCTGAACGCCTTGACGAAGCACGTCGTCTGCGATTTCGAACGCGCGTTTGAAGGAAATGTTCTTGTCAAGAACTTCGATGAGTTTCTGATTGGGGATAACCAACAGCGTATCCACGAAGTTTTTGAGATTCTTGATGCCCTCTTCGGCGTTTTTCATACGTTGAGCACCCTCGAAGTTGAAGGGCTTGGTGACGACTGCGACGGTGAGGATATTCATCGATTTTGCAATCTCCGCGATTACGGGCGCTGCACCCGTACCCGTGCCTCCGCCCATACCTGCGGTGATGAACAAAAGGTCAATGTCTTTGAGTGCGGCTTTGATGCGCTCGCGAGATTCCTCTGCCGCTTTTCTGCCGATTTCGGGATCGGAGCCTGCGCCCAATCCGCCAGTCATATTCGCGCCGAGCTGAATTTTGCAATGCGGAGGAACGAGGGACATGTTGAGTGCTTGCATATCCGTGTTCATAACCACAAAACTCGCGCTCTTGATGCCTGCTCTTATCATGTTGTTGACGGCGTTGTTTCCGCCACCGCCCACACCGACGACGACGATATTCGCCTTGCCGGGTTTCTTTTGAGAAACGGGTTGATACGCCTCGTGTGATTCTTCAGGTTGAGTTTCCTCAACAGGCTCTTCAATCACTTCTTCTTGCACGGTTTCTTCTTCCTTGGAAGAAGTTTCATCGCTCGGTGTCCAACCGAATTTTTCAAAATCTATCATTTTTTACCTCCGTTGAATAACTTTTTTATAAACGCTCCGAAATCGAATCTCGAAAGATTGTCTGCCATAACCAAAAGCGACGCTTTCGAACTGTCTTCGGGCTTGACGAAGCCCGGAAGTTTCGGAGTGATGATTTCAATGTTTTTGCCAAGTTGCTCGCTAAGATACTTCTTTGCGCCTCTCATAGACGCCACGCCCTCGCCCGTGAGATAGACCGACATATACGAGGGTGCGTCCTCTTCGATATCCTTGAGGATATCGCTTAATATTTCCGCAAATACGTCTAAGCGATTTTTTGCGATTTCGCAAGCGTCCTGCGCGTATACGGCGTTTTCACCGTCGCTCACGAGCACTGCCTCGTCGCTGTAGTTGAGATTGAGATCCACAAGGCGTTTTGCCTCTTCCGCCATGTCGAACGGCACGTCGAGCGCTTCGAATATGTCCGCGCAAATGTGCGCTCCGCCCATGGAGAACGACTTCATATCCAATATGCCGTCGCCCTTTGCTATGCATACCGACGAGGACAGATAGCCGATGTCGATGAGCATGTATACGTTGTCGCGCTGCTCCTTTTCAAGAAGCGCCATGCACTCCGCCCAACACGTTGCTACGTATCTGACGTCGGTGAAACCCAGTTCGCTCGCAACGGAATCGAACATCTCGACAAAACTCTTTTCGCAAAGCATGTAACTTACGCACGCTTCTACCGTGGTCGCTTCCATATCGCGAACGTCGCTGTAAATTTTGTCCTTGTCGTCAAGTGCGAAATAAATGGCGGACGTGTTGATCGTAAGATATTTGCTCTGATCGAAATCGTCGCCCTTTTTGAGAAGATAAGATATATCGTCGTCGATGACTCTGCGTTGTCTGTCAAGTCGCACCGAGACTTCTTTGGTCACTACCGTGACGAACTCGGCAGGCACGCCGATGAAAAGTCGTTTGGTGCGAGAATCGGCATTTTTCATCGCTTCGAGCAATACTTCCTTGGCAATCTGCACCGTTTCGCTCTTGTCGAACCACTCGCCGTTTTCATAACCCTGGTGTTGCTTTTCGACGACAGACTTAATGCCGAAAACGCTCTGCGCCCTCTTGGAGCCTACGATTGCGCTCACAAGGCGAGAGTTGACGTCCAATACGGCTATGTCTTTTGTGAAAATCGAACCCATATTCTTCCTCGTCGTTCTAAAAAACACGCTAACGCGCGCATTATTTATAATATTA
>JBNMJA010000141.1:0-2014 GCA_050873585.1 Bacillota bacterium
TACACCGCCGGCAACCGTCTTTTTAGGGCTGATTTTCGGGCAAAGTTTCTTGCCGCCGATCATCGAGCCGAACCAGTAGGCAAACGTGTCGCTGCCGATGACCGGAACGAATATGGCAAACAAAACCGAAAACAACGCGCTGTATTTGTAACTCACGATCCACGCGCTCATAAGGAATAGCGTGGGATAAACGAGAATGAATACGTTTGCGAGCAAATCTTTGAGTTCGCAAGCATTGGGCGAGTCGAGTTCAAGGTCAATACCCTGCTCTTTTGCGTCGTCGACTTCTTTTTGAGTGTGTTTTGCGGGTTTGAACGTGAATATCGTGAGCGCAAGCATCGAACTTGCGAGCAATACGATGAGCAAACCTTGCACTCCCGCGCTCGTTTGCGTCGAGCCACATCCGACGAAGTGTTGCATCGTGTAATAAACGGGATATGCCGCAACGAGCATAAGCACGACGGGGGCAACGAACATTTTGTAGCCTGCATCCTTGAAGCATTTGAACATCTCGTACACCGATCCTGCAAGGAAAAGCAAAATCAGCATATCCACAAAAATCGGGCTGACGAAATAACCGCAAACCATAAAGCCTGCTACCAACACCAAAAGCACTAGCGCCGTTATCGTTCTTTTGAGCATAAACACCTCATAGCGCAAGTCGCATATGTGCAAATTTGCGCTTTGCAAACCGTTTAAGTTTGCAAAAATATCCGAATATAAAAGGAAAAATCGGATTTTTGCCGTATAAGCGGAAAAACCGTTATTTCCCGAATTTTCTCACGCGCTTGTCGAAGTCGTCGAGAATTCTGTCAACGTCGCTCTCGTCCATATCCGGCCATAATTTGTCAAGAAACATAAGCTCGGAATAAGCGGATTCGTAAAGCATAAAGTTTGAAAGTCGCATCTCGCCGCCGCTTCTTACCACCAAGTCCAAAGGCGGCAAGTGAGATGAGGAAAGATGCTTTTCAAACGTGTCTTCAAGAAATTCGCCATGATCGTAGGCTATTTTCGCCGCGTGCAATATGTCTGCTCTGCCGCCGTAATTGAAGGCAATGTTGAGCCACATTCCCTTGTTGTCGCGCGTTTTCTCTTCGACTTGCTCGATAGACGAGGAAAGTTTGTCGTCGAGAGAATCGAAATCGCCCATATAGGAAATCTTGTAGTCGCCGTCGTAGGTCAAATTGAATTTTTCGACCACTTTGAAAATCGCCTGCAATTCTTCCTCGGGACGATTGAGATTTTCCGTTGACAAAGCATAGACGGAAACCGCTTCGACACCGCGCTCACTGCATCTTTTTGCAACTCGATAAAGGGCTACGAGTCCGTGCGCATAACCCTCCGCGCGCGACATGCCGTGAGCAAGCGCCCACCTGCCGTTTCCGTCCATTATAAATCCAATATGTTTTGCTCCCATTAGATGGAAAGAATCTCCTGTTCCTTTTCTTTGAAGAGTCTGTCAACCTCATCCGTGTTTTTGGAAAGATTCTTGTCAACGTCCTCGGTGTAGTTTTTCAAATCGTCTTCGGTGATAACCGAGGCTTTTTGGATCTTTTTGAGATCGTCGATTGCATCGCGGCGAGCGTTTCTCATGACGATTTTGGATTCTTCAACGAGAGTTTTCGCTTCTTTGACGGTCGAGCGTCTGCGCTCTTCGGTGAGCTCGGGGAAAACGAGACGGATAACATGTCCGTCGTTGTTGGGGTTGATGCCGATGTTTGCCGCCAATATCGCTCTCTCAATGGCTTTGAGTTGAGATTTATCCCATGGTGAAATCACCAAAAGGCGCGCTTCGGGAACGGATACGTTTGCCATATTATTGATGGGCGTAGGCGTGCCGTAATAATCCACCACGACTTTGTCGAGAATGTGCGGATTTGCTCTGCCTGCGCGAATGGAGCGCAATTCGGTGATATAGTTTTGCATGGTTTTGTCGATTTTTTCATTCATTTCGTCGAAGATAAGATCGACTTCGTCAATACCGTAAGACATATTGTGTCCTCCATATATATGA
>JBNMJA010000142.1:0-1977 GCA_050873585.1 Bacillota bacterium
AATACCAAGCGCAATGTCAAGACATACGCGCTATAAGCACTCATTTTAAGGGGTTATTCTAGCAAAAATTCCGCAACTTGCGCAGTTAACTTTTCGTTGATTGAAAAATCCATAGTTTTAATAAATTTTTCTTCAATCTGCTCATGCGTTTTTTTGGCAAGATTAAGTTTTTCGACGGCAAACGCCGTTTGCAAAACTCTGTCGTTTTCCTCGTCTTTTATGTCCTCTTCAAAGCCCTTTTTGCAAAACACGCCGAGATTGACTCGCTCGCTTACGTCGCTTTTGAAATGCCCTGCGTCGGACACGACCGCAACTCCGCCTCGCAGTACGCCCTCGTACTTTGTGGGATCGAGCGGATTTTGGAGCAAAGTGCAACCCTCGAGCAATTTCGAAAGCTCGTCAAAGAACACGCTCATTGCGTACTCGCATCCGTCCACAAGATAAATTCGCGCGGTCCGCAAATGGTCGAAATAAACGCTTTCGCCGCTCGGACATATGGCGTGCGAAAATACTTTTCTATCGCCTTTTTTATCGCTTTTTTCACGGCGCAAAACGTCTGCGATTTTGTAGGCGTAAGCACGTACGCCGCCCTCGTCAACGTTTTGCTTTTCAAGCTGCATTTTGTTGTCAAAATGACACAAAGCGGACTTTAAGTGCTGATATATGCGCATAAAATATTGTTTCTTGCAATTCATAAGTCTTTCGACATCTTCACGCACGCCTTTCAGTTTGTATGGTTTTAGGCTCTGAGCAAGGTCAAAAATTCTGTCTTTTACGACGGGTATATCCACGCCGCTCGCGTGTGGCGCGGTTGCGTCTACGACAGCCCTGTTTGTATCTTTTATATACACTCCGTCAAGGCTGTGTGGATCTCCCGAACAATACCAAAGTTCGATGTCGTGTCCCGCTTTTTTGGCGTACTGTGCAATCTTTTTCATGAGTGTGGATTTACCTGTGCCGGGGCCGCCTTTTAAAAGCGCCACTCTGTCTTTGCCTTTTAATTCTGCGTCATAGTTGTTCCAGAAGCCGTAACCGCTGTTGTTACCCAAGAAATATCTTTCCATCTTTCACCTCTTTGCATACTATGTGCGGCAATAATTCTTTTGTGAATTAACTCATTTTCAAAAGATTGCATAACATACCGTATGGAAAAGAAAAACGTAATTGTGCATCAAACCGACGAGCGCATGTTCTATCTTGCGACAATGTTGAAAGGGGCGGCTTTTGAGCGACCGACGCACGTTTTTGCGCCCAACGTACTTGTGGAAGCAAAGACTCTTTCGGTAGTCGAGGACGGAGCAAACGTGTTCTGCGGAAGATGCTTGAACGAGGCGGTGGAACTTGCAAACAGCCGTGATATCAATCTATATAAATACAACGACAGCGAGGTCTTTCAAGCGGTAAATTCACGACTTACCGCCGAAGGAACGCTAAAAACCATGATTGAACACTCGCAAAAATCCATTGCGGATTGTTATGTATTCGTTATGGGATTCGGGCGTACGGGCGCTGCGGTTGCAAAAATTCTTGCCAAACTCGACGTGCTTTTCGACATTGCTACCACCTCGTCGGCAAGACCTGCGCACGCTTTTGCAAAACGCATTTTGCCCATGAAAAACTTTGATTTTGCTCCGTACGATATCGTGATAAATACCGTGCCGTCGCCTATTGTAAGCGACAAAGAGCTTATGAGTATGAAGTCGAGCGCCGTGTATATAGACCTTGCGTCGCAATGCGCAATCAACCTGGAATACGCCAAATATCTCGGCATAGACGCTGATATATACCCTGCTCTGCCCGCAAAAACGTGTCCTTACAGCGCGGCAAAAGCGATGTGCGACTTCATTTCGGAGGTGAAAAAATGACGAAAATCGGTCTTTGTATAACGGGTTCGTTTTGCACGTTTGCCAACGTTCTCAAAGTAGTGGACGAGCTGATAGCCAACGGCTTCGACCTTACGCCCGTATTCAGTTACAA
>JBNMJA010000143.1:0-1929 GCA_050873585.1 Bacillota bacterium
ACGTTTATCAAATAATTTCTTGAGTATAATCATTTTTCTTGCAAAAAAGCGCGGATTTTGTTATGATACTAAATGACTATATAAGAAATCTTTTAGGAGGAATTCTAAATGGGCAAAAAATACGTTTATCAGTTTGCCGAAGGCAATGCAAAAATGCGTGAACTTCTCGGCGGCAAGGGCGCAAACCTCGCAGAAATGACCAACATCGGTCTTCCTGTTCCTTACGGTTTTACGATTACGACCGAGGCCTGCACGCAGTACTATGAGGACGGCAGACAAATCAACGACGATATCAAAGCGGAAATTATGGAAAACATCACCAAGCTCGAAGAAAAAGCGGGCATGAAATTCGGTGACAAAGAGAATCCGCTTCTCGTTTCCGTTCGCTCGGGCGCAAGAGCGTCCATGCCCGGTATGATGGACACGATCCTCAACCTCGGTCTTAACGACGACGTTGTCGAAGTCCTTGCAAAGAAATCAGGCAACCCCAGATGGGCTTGGGACTGCTACAGACGTTTCATCCAAATGTTCTCCGACGTCGTTATGGAAGTCGGCAAAAAGTACTTTGAGGCTCTCATTGACGAGCTCAAAGAGAGAAAGGGCGTCACTTACGACGTAGAACTCACCGCAGACGACCTCAAGGAACTCGCAGGCAAATTCAAAGCAGAATATCAGGCAAAGATCGGCAAACCCTTCCCGTCCGATCCGAAGGAACAACTTTTCGAAGCAATCAAAGCGGTCTTCCGTTCTTGGGACAACCCGCGTGCGAATATCTACCGTATGGACCACGACATTCCGTACAGCTGGGGCACTGCCGTCAACGTGCAAATGATGGCGTTCGGCAACATGGGCGACGATTGCGGCACGGGCGTAGCATTCACTCGTAACCCCGCAACGGGCGAACCCGGTCTTATGGGCGAATTCCTTATGAACGCACAAGGCGAAGACGTCGTCGCAGGCGTCCGCACCCCGATGCCTATCTCTCAAATGGCAGAAGTTCTTCCCGAAGTCTACGTACAATTCCAAGAAGTTTGCAAGATTTTGGAAAACCACTACAGAGATATGCAAGATATGGAGTTCACCATTCAACAAAAGAAACTCTATATGCTTCAAACCAGAAACGGCAAACGTACCGCAGCGGCGGCAATCCGCATCGCTTGCGACCTTATCGACGAGGGTATGATTTCCGAACAAGAAGCACTTTTGCAAATCGACGCAAAGACTCTCGATATGTTGCTCCACCCGCAATTTGACGCAAAGGCGCTCAAAGAAGCAGACAAAGCAAACGTCGTCGGCAAGGGCATCGCAGCGTCTCCCGGCGCAGCGGCAGGCACGATCGTTTTCACGGCAGAAGACGCAGTCAGAGAAGGCAAGGCAGGCAAGAAGGTCGTTCTCGTCAGACTTGAAACTTCACCCGAAGATATCGAAGGTATGAAATACGCACAAGGTATCCTCACCGTTCGCGGCGGACAAACCTCTCACGCGGCAGTCGTTGCTCGCGGAATGGGCACTTGCTGCGTATCCGGCTGCGGCGATATCAAGATGCACGAAGAAGAGAAGTACTTTGAACTCGCAGGCAAGACCTTCCGTGAAGGCGACGGTCTCTCCCTCGACGGTTCTACGGGCAATATCTACGACACGATCATCAAGACCGTTCCGGCAGATCCCAACAGCGGTTACTTCGGAAGAATCATGAAACTCGCAGACAAATACAAAGCACTCGGCGTTCGCACCAATGCAGATACTCCTGCCGATGCACAAAGAGCAGCTGAACTCGGCGCACAAGGCATCGGTCTCGTTCGTACCGAGCATATGTTCTTCGGTCCGGGCAGAATCGACAAATTCCGCGAGATGATTTGCTCCGAAACCGTTGAAGAGCGCGTCAAAGCACTCGACGCAATCGAGCCTATGCAACAAGCAGACTTCGAA
>JBNMJA010000144.1:0-1802 GCA_050873585.1 Bacillota bacterium
CGGACGATATCGCAAAAAAAGCCGCATTCAAAGATGCTTTGCTTGGCAAACTTCAATCCGAAATCGACGATATAACAGTTATTTCTCCGAGTGATAATTGCGCTCCGAACATTCTTACCGTTGCGTTCAAAAACGTGCGAGGGGAAGTCCTGTTGCACGATATCGAGGACAAAGGAATATTGGTCGGAATAGGCTCGGCTTGCTCGTCGCATCACGAGAGCAGGTTTAAGTCTTTGCTCGGACTTGACGAGAGCCATAAGGACGGAATCATCCGTTTCAGCACTTCATACGAAAACGATATAGACGATGTGGATTATATTGTGTCAACAATCAAATCCAGCCTCGCAAAACTTACAAATTACACAAGAATATAAGGATAGATTATGGATAAAGTTGTAATAATCCGCTACGGCGAAATTTTTTTAAAAGGCAAAAATCGCGACTATTTCGAGAGTTTGCTCATAAAAAATATCAAGCATGCGCTTTATGGCATTCAATGCGATTTTACTCGCTCGCAAGGCAGATATTTTGTCGAGAACTATGATTTGGATGACGAGGACGAGATTGTCGATCGTCTGAAAAAAGTGTTCGGCATTTACTCTTTGTCAGTTGCGTACAAGGTTGAAACCAAAGCCGATCAGGGCTTTTGCGATATAAAAGAGTGTCTGAAAAACGTTGCGGTAAGAGCGGAAGAAGATTGCGTGCTAAAAAACGCAAAATTTCGCGTAACGGTAAAACGCGCCGACAAACGCATACCGAAAGCCTCCTATGAAATCGCAGCGGAACTTGGCGGAGTGGTTCTTGCAAACACACACTTCAAAGTGGATTTGACCGCATTCGACTATGATTTTATGGTGGATATAAGAGAAAACGGCTATTCGTTTGTGTTCAGCGACGTAATTAGCGGCGCAGGCGGACTTCCGGTGGGATGCTCGAGCAAAGGTCTTATGCTGCTTTCGGGCGGTATCGATTCGCCTGTTGCTGCTTACATGATGGCAAAAAGAGGAATGAAACTTTGCGCAATTCATTTCTGCTCGCCGCCTTATACGTCGGAAAGAGCGAAGGAAAAAGTCATCGAACTACGCAACATCGTCAGCATATATGCAACCGATATCAAGCTCTATATCGTTCCGTTTACCGAAATTCAAATGGAAATACACAGGGTTTGCCCGGCGGAGTTTATGATTACGATTATGCGCAGATTTATGATGCGTATCGCTACAATAGTCGCAAACAACACTGAATGCAAGGCAATAATTACAGGCGAAAGCCTTGGACAAGTCGCCTCACAAACGGTTGAAAGCATGACGTCCACGGAAGATTGCGCAGGGCTTCCCATTTTCCGACCGCTTGTCGCGTTCGATAAAGAAGAAACTATGGCGCTTGCAAGAAAAATCGGCACGTACGAAACGTCGATCGAACCGTTTGAAGATTGCTGCACGATATTCTTGCCTAAAAATCCTGCAATACATCCAAAACTCGACAGAGTAAGAGAGGCAGAGAGGGCGATGGATATCGACGCGCTCGTCAAAAAAGCGGTAGAAGGCATCGAAGTGGTCTAAAAGAGAAATCGATTCTACTATCAATAGTCTTGACTGCTATTATTCTTCTTTGTCCTCATCATCGCGTAATCGTCGCAATTTGTGGCATAGTCCTTATTATCGACGTTTGATTTATCGTCGTTTATGTCGGAATCGGAATACAATTTATCGTCGTTTTCATGAGAATTGTCGAGAATATTGTTATTATTATCAAAACCGTTATCGAACAGGTCGTCAACATAGACAAGTTTTGTTGACGAC
>JBNMJA010000145.1:0-1800 GCA_050873585.1 Bacillota bacterium
ATGAAAGTGTTTGCGATAAGCGATTTGCATCTATCCTCCGCCGTCGAAAAACCGATGGATATTTTCGGTGACGGATGGCAAAACCACTTCGCGAAAATTAGCGAAGATTGGGATAAAAAGGTTGCCGACGGCGACCTCGTTTTGCTTGGCGGAGATATGTCCTGGGGATTGACGCTAGAAGAAGCAAAAACCGACTACGAACAAATCGCCGCTCTCAAAGGTCAAAAATACGTAGTCAAGGGCAATCACGACTACTATTGGAGTTCGCTGGGGAAAATGAGGAGCAACTTCCCCGATTTCAACTTCATTCAAAACAACGCCTATCGAGTGGAATCGCCGTCGGGAAAAGCCGTGATCGTTGCAGGCTCGCGCGGTTGGAATATCCCATCAAAAGACACACCTGAAAGCGAAGTCAAAATTTATAAACGTGAACTGATACGCCTCGAACTTTCGCTTTCGTACGCAAAGAATCTTCAAAAGGACGGCGACGTGCTTATTGCGATGCTTCACTATCCTCCGTTTGAGGCGACCTATCAGGATACCGAAGTGACGGCGTTGCTTGAAAAATATAACGTGGATTACGTCCTTTACGGACACTTGCACGGAAAGAGCGTGCGAGTTACCCCGTCACTCAAAAAGCATAATATCACTTACATTCTCACCTCGTGCGACCTAGTGGATAATAAAGTGATTGAGATTTGCGAAGTTAATTAATGATAGAAAAGTATTCTAATAATTTAGAAATTTTAGAACACAAAATATAAAAAACGCTCAAAATCATTCGATTTGAGCGTTATTTTAGTTTTGGATTAAGGCTTCGCCTTCCATAATTATTAATTATTCATTACTAATTTCTCTCGCGTTTTCGAGGAGCATATCGATTCGTGCAAGTACACCCTCTTTTCCCGTCTTTGCACTTGCGGACGTGACGAGAATATCTTTCGTGCCGACGCACAACGCACTCGCAATCACGGCAAGACATTTTTGTTGCTGAGCGCGAGAGAGTTTGTCCGCTTTGGTTACGATTATCGTGAACGGGATATTGTAGGTGTAAAGATAGTTGATGAGCATTTTGTCGTCGTCCGTCGGCTCGTGTCGCATATCGACAAGCACGAAAACGTTGATGAGGCGTTTGCTCTCTCTCAAATAGTTTTCGATGAGTCCGCCCCATTTTTGTTTTTCCTGTTTGTTCACTTTGGCATAGCCGTAACCGGGCAAGTCAACGAAATAATACTCGCCGTTGTTTATCTCGAAATAATTGAGCAAGCGGGTACGCCCCG
The DNA here is from genome assembly GCA_050873585.1 of Bacillota bacterium. Lineage (GTDB taxonomy): Bacteria > Bacillota > Clostridia > Christensenellales > CAG-917 > CAG-475. The sequence continues at coordinate 1,281 of JBNMJA010000145.1, forward strand.
GCTCTTGCGAGGTTTTGGCAAGTTTGTTTTGATTGACCATAAAATTGATGAACGAAGATTTTCCGACGTTGGATTTGCCTGCAATGGCAATTTCGCAAACGCCGAAATCGGGCATCTTGCTCGCATCGGCAACGGACGTTACGAATTTGGCTTGTTTTATCATCTTTTGCACCCCGATAATTTTGCTGTATTTGCGCAAATCTACAAAAATAGCGCATTAGATGCGCTATTTTTCGAGTTATGCGATACAATCTGTCGTTTTCTCTTCCGTTTGTTTTCTTATCACTATCGGCTTTTCCGTCTTGTCGATGGACGCCTTGGTGACGATGACTTTTTCGATGTCGTTCTCGGACGGAATCTCAAACATAAGCTCAAGCAACACGTCTTCCAAAATTGCTCTCAATCCTCTTGCGCCCGTGTTGAGTTGAATCGCCTTCGCTGCAACCGCTCTCAACGCTTCGTCCTCGAATTCAAGCGTGACGCCGTCGATTGCAAACTGATACTTGTATTGTTTGACAAG
>JBNMJA010000146.1:0-1764 GCA_050873585.1 Bacillota bacterium
AAATACGGCTCCACAATGTCAAAACCTACGTCCGCATTGACGACGAGTCCACACTTCTTGCCTTTCGATTTGATCGTGTCGAGCGCGCCTTGAACATCGTATGAAGCATCGGGATGAAACGTGACGATATCCGCGCCTGCATCGCAAAACTGCCCGACGTATTTTTCGGGCTTGGTTATCATAAGATGCGCGTCGATAGGCAGATCTGTGTTGCGCTTAAATGCCTTCACCATCGGCATACCGAAAGTTATGTTTGGAACGTACACGCCGTCCATAACGTCGCAATGCACGATATCTGCGCCCCATTTTTCGATATTCTTCAATTCGCTCGCCATATTTGCAAAATCTGCGGCAAGCATTGACGGTGCTACTAACATATGACCTCCGTGGTGGTAATTAATAATGAATAATTAATAATTGCGGGTGGGCTCTTCCCACACCTGAATTTGATTTCAAATTCAAGTTTAGCGACTTCAATATCGGGTGCGGGTGTCCCGCCGATAATTATTAATTAATAATTATTAGTTACTAATCGTATTGCTGTTCTTTTCTTTCTACAAGTTCTTTATAGATGGTTTTGTATCTTTCGTATCTTCCCTTGCCGATTTCCTTGCCTACGTGCGCTTTTACGGCGCAATCGGGCTCGTCTATATGCGTGCACATATTGAAACGACACTCTCTTCTGAACGCTTCCAAATCGTCGAAATAGAGTCTTAGATTTTCAGGTGCAACGTCAACCGTTTCGAGCATGGAAAAGCCGCAAGTATCAACGAAATACGTCGAATCGCCTATATGGAATATTTCCGTCTTTCTAGTGGTGTTTTTGCCTCGTTTTATTTTCTTTGCAAGTTCGCCGACTTCGAGCAAATCGCAATCGAGGATATTGTTCAGAAGCGAACTCTTTCCGACAGCCGATTGCCCTGCAAAACATGCTGTTTTGCCTTTTGCAAACTCGACGATTTTCTTTACGTTGTCGCCTGTTTGCGCGCTGCACTCGATTTGTTCCACGACTCCGTCGTATTCGCTAGTGTCGATAGGTTTCAAGTCGCATTTATTCTTGACGAGAACGGGTTGAATACCCTCGACGAGGCAATTAACGATAATTTTATCGACGAGCAGAAAATCGGGCTCGGGTTCGGGCGCGATGACGATAAAGCAAACGTCAACGTTGGAAACGTACGGACGAATAAGGCGATTTTTGCGCTCGCTTACGCTTTCTATGACGAAACTATCACGCTCTTTTGCGATTTCAACGTAGTCGCCCACGTAAATCAAACCGTCGTTTTTGAGTTTTTTGCGGGCAAAACAAACCTTGACGCCGTCCTCGGTGTCAACGAAAAATTTTGAAGCAACCGCTTTTATAACTCTGCCTTTGTACGTTTTCATATTGTCTTTGTCTAGAATTTATTTCGCTAATGTTTCGGATTGCTTGATGTTTTGAAGGTATCTGCGCCTTAGTTGACCGCACGCACCTTCTATGTCGTTGCCAAGGCTTCGACGTATGGTTGCCGACACTCCGAGTTTTTCGAGTTTGTGCAAAAACTCTTCCGTCGCGTCGACGCTCGGCGCTACGTGGTTGCGCTCCTTGACCTCGTTCAATCGGATAAGATTGACGTGCGCGGGAAAGCCTTTGAGCAATCTTGAAAGTTCCCTTGCGCAAGCGTCCGAGTCGTTCTCGCCCTTTATGAGAGTGTACTCAAAAATTACTCTGCGCCCCGTGTTGTCGAAGTAATACTTTGCGCTGTCAACGAGTTCTTTCACGCA
>JBNMJA010000147.1:0-1735 GCA_050873585.1 Bacillota bacterium
AAATATAATAATCTATATACACTTACTTTTTGGAATCTTTTTTCACGTCGCCGATAATCTTTTCCGCAACGCTCTTGGGAACGACTGCGTAGTGATCAGACAGCATTGTGAAGTTTGCTCTGCCCTGCGTTATGCTACGCAAAGACGTTGCATAACCGAACATTTCAGAGAGCGGTACGTCGCAATCCACGACTTGCGCTCCGTTTCTGGGCTCGATGCCCTTGACCTGACCGCGGCGAGAGTTGAGGTTTGACATAACGTCGCCGAGATAATCCTCGGGAGTTACCACTTCAACTTTCATAATCGGTTCGAGCAAGGTCGGTGCCGCTTTCGCAGCGCCTTCTTTGAACGCCATCGAACCTGCAATCTTAAACGCCATTTCCGAGCTATCCACTTCGTGCATACTGCCGTCCACGAGGCGAACTTTGAAGTCCACGCACTCGTATCCTGCAATGATACCGCTTTGAGCAGCCTCTTTGATGCCTTCCCAAGCCGCATTTGCGTATTCTTTGTTGACTACGCCGCCGACGATGCAGTTTTCCATTTCCAAACCTTTCTCGGGATTGGGCTCCATTTCGATAACGATGTGTCCGTATTGACCATGACCGCCCGATTGACGCACGAATTTGCCTTCTGCCTTGACGGGTTTTGTGATTGTCTCACGGTAACTGACCTGCGGTTTACCGACGTTTGCCTCAACCTTGAATTCTCTGAACATTCTGTCCACGATAATGTCGAGGTGAAGCTCGCCCATACCTGCGATGATGGTTTGTCCGGTTTCCTTATCGGTGTAAGCCTTAAAGGTCGGGTCCTCTTCTTGCAGTTTAATGATTGCCATATTCATTCTCTCTTGGCTGGCTTTCGACTTCGGCTCTATTGCCACTTTGATGACAGGATCCGGGAAAACCATGTTTTCGAGAACGATTTGATTGTTTTTGTCCGAGAGCGTATCGCCCGTGGTGCTCTTCTTGAGACCGATGACGGCAACGATGTCGCCTGCATACGCCTCTTCGATATCCTCACGGTTGTCGGCGTTCATACGAAGTATACGACCTATTCTTTCGTTTTCGCCTTTGACGGTGTTGTAAACCGTCGAGCCCGTCGTCAATGTACCGGAGTAGATACGGATGAACGAGAGTTTACCGACAAATTCGTCTGTGAGAATTTTGAACACGAGTGCGCTGAACGGCTCTTTTTCGCCCGGATGGCGAAGTTCGGGTTGACCTGTCTTGGGATTGATACCCTCGATACTCGCAACGTCCGTCGGCGCCGGGAGGAAGTCCACCACCGCGTCGAGCATAAGTTGAACGCCCGTGTTCTTGTACGAACTTCCGCAAAGAACGGGATTGAGTTTCATCTCGATAGTACCCTTACGGATTGCCTTTTTGAGTTGATCCAGAGATACCGACTCATAGTCCTCCATAATGAGTTTCTCAAAGATATCCTCATCGAAGTCCGCCGCCGCCTCGAGAACTTTGAGTCTGTACTCTTTTGCAAGTTCTTGATATTCGGCAGGAATTTCCTTTGCGTAGAACGTAACGCCCTTATCCTTTTGGTCGAAATAGAACGCTTGCATTGTAAGCAAATCTATAACGCCTTCGAAATCGGACTCTTTACCGATCGGCAACGTGATGGGAACGGCGTTTGCTCCGAGTCTTTCGCGCATCATCTTGACCGCGTTATAGAAATCGGCGCCGTTGATATCCATCTTATTGACGAAAGCGATTCTCGGCAC
>JBNMJA010000148.1:0-1690 GCA_050873585.1 Bacillota bacterium
CCTTGTCCGTACATACCCTCGATGACCTTTTGGGGTGCGTGACCTTTTCTGAAACCGGGAACCGCATATTTGTGCTTGGTTTTTTCGTAGGCTTGCTTGATTGCCGCGTTGAAAGCGTCCTTGTCAACAACGTAGTTGAATTTAACTTGGCTCTTTTCCAACTTTTCTGCTGTGTAGTTCATTTGTCCTCCATTCCGCACGACACGAAGAACGAGCGGATATATATTTTCTTAACAAGTGAAAGAAATTATAACACGCCCGAACTCAAAAATCAATAAAATTGCGGCGGATAGCGAAATTTTATATAAATATAATAAATAATTGATTTCGCGAGCAAAAAATAATATACTGTCCGTATGGGAAGCGACCTTTTTGCTTTGAGCGCGCTTGCAAGAGAACTCAACGAAGAACTCTCGGGCGCAAGAATAGACAAGATTCAACAACCCGAAGTGGACGAGTTGCGATTTTTCGTGCGCTCGAAAGGCAAAAATCAATGCCTCGTCGTGTCCTGCAACGCAGGCGCGCCTCGAATTCACCTCACCAAAAGCAAAAAAGTCAGTCCGCAAGTCGCCCCCAACCTTTGTATGCTTCTGCGCAAATACTTGCTGTCGGCAACGATAAGCGATGTGTGCGTGTACAACTATGACAGAATTATTAGGGTTCGTTTCGACGCAAAAACCGAGATGCGCGACGAGGCGACTTTCTACCTTTTCGTCGAGATTATGAACAGATATTCAAATATCGTTTTCACCGACGAAAATCTCGTTATTCTCGACGCGGTAAAGCATCTGCCGCTTGACGTCGAACGCAATCACGTCGTGTTGCGAGGCGTGCCGTACTCTCCCGTAGCACAAAAGAAAATCAGTTATCTAACCGACTGTTTTTCCGTTTTCGACAACTTTAACGGCGGAGATTTGCATAAGTTTATTCAAGATAACATATCGGGTTTTTCGGGCGCTACGATAGAAGAATTGCTCCTTCGAGCAAACCTCTCCTCAAACGTCGAGAATCTCTCGAAAAACGAGCGCGAAAGGCTTTTCAAAACCATTGGCGACTTTGCAAGCGTTGCAACCGACTCCCCCGATATTCCGCTTTGTCCGTGCATAATCGGCTCGAAAGAGGCGTACCCGATTCTATATAGCTCGATTGCGGACCCAAACGAGGAAAACGTCAAAAAATTCGATACGATGAGCGAGGCGTACGACGCTCTCTTCACCGATTGCGACAAGGATATCCGCAATAAAGCGAGGCTCAAATCGCTTGCGACGATTGCAAAGCATCTGAGGCAGAAAGTCGAGAAAAATATCGCAATAGATATGCAAAAACTCGCAGATTGCGATGATATGGACAAGTATAGACTTTGGGGCGAACTCATCGTCAATTATATATACCTTGTCAAAAAAGGCGACGAAAAACTGGTCTGCACCAACTACTACGACAATTCGCAGGTGGAAATTCCGCTCGATTTACGCCTAACCCCATCGAAGAATTCGACCGCGTACTACGCAAAGTATAACAAGTTGAAGCGCACAAAAGAATTCGTGAGCAAAAAACTCGAAAAAGATAAAGATTTGCTCGAATACGTCAAGTCTATCGAGGACGAAATCGCAAATCTACCGTACGAGAGCGATACGTCGGCTATCGAGCAGGAACTCGAAACACTCGGCGGAGGAAAGAAAAAATCCTCGAA
>JBNMJA010000149.1:0-1666 GCA_050873585.1 Bacillota bacterium
GATTTTATGATAGAATTGAGCTTTTGCGTGGTGAGTTCGGGCACTTTTTCGCAAATGTCGCTCTTTTGTATAGCCGAGCCGCTCGCAAAAATAATAGCCTCGACAACGTTTTCAATATTTTCCATCGTCACCCTCCTCAAAATCAATCGGGACGTCTTCCGTACCCTCAACCGCAAATATCGTTATTTCGCCGAAAACTTCCTCTTGCTCTGCACGGAGTCTTCCGTACTTGAGCAATTCAAGCACCGCAAGGAACGTCGTCACGATATCGCTCTTGTCGTAATCCGGTTCAAACAAGTCGGTAAACTTCATCTGTTTGCGCACGCCTATCATTAGACGGATATTTTCCATTTGCTCGTGCACTGAAAATCTGTCCTTGACAACCTTTTTGGGTATGATTTCCTGCTCGTGTATTGCGGCGTTTGCATGCACTCTGGCAAATGCGTCAACGAGTTTTGGCAAAGAGAAATTGACGAGCGCAACGCGATAATCCTTGTCCGTGAACACGGGCGCGCGATAGAATCGGTTGATGGTTTCGATTTCACGCAACTTTTCGCTCTGTTCGACGAGCAAGGCGTACTCCTTGATCTTGTTGATAAGAAGTTGGCGCTCGTATTCTGGATCGTCTTCGGTGATTTCCTCGTCTTCTTTCGGCAAAGTGCGAATGGATTTGAGATATACGAGTTCTGCCGCCATAGTGATAAACTCGCCTGCGTAATCGAAGTCAAGTTCCTCTTTGGGCGTATTGCGGATAATCTCGACGTACTGGCTCGTAACCTCGGAAATGAATATATCCTCGATTGCGATTTTCGCGCTCTTTATGAGTTCGTAAAGCAAAGGAATCGGACCGTCGAAGTCGCTCAAATGATAGACAATCTCGGGTTTTGCAACGACAAAATCGCCCTCGATTGCCTCGGGCTCGACGATTTCGGCGTTCGTTGCGCTTTGCGCCGTCGCAGACGGATTTTGCTCGCCGTCTTGCAAAACTTCTTGATCGCTTTGCTCTTTGGACAGCAACTCTTCTTCTGCTTTGGCGGATTCAGATTGCAAAACTTCCTCTTGCATACCAATCCTTCGTAAAGATAAATAACGTATAGATATTAACACGCGCACGCAAAAAAGTCAAAACAAATAAAAAATAATGCCTATATAGCGCCGAAAACCGCCTCGTCGGCGGTTTTCGAAATAGTTTTAAATTCTAATTTCAAGTTATCACGTTTATTTTACGGTTGACCAGTTTTTTGCGATTTCGCCTATCGCGTCAAAGAAACTCATTCTTTCAACATCCTCGTTTGCAACGATCGCAACCTTATCGACGATTACGCCGTCTTTCACAAGATACGCTTCGCCTACCTTGTTGCCTTTCTTGACGGGCGCTTTGACACTGCTCGGCAAATCGTATTTTATCTCGTAATTTGCCTTTTCGTCACTGGACACGAATCTTGTCACGTCACGCTCGACGTCGAGTGCAACGCTTTGGTTTTTACCGCCCGAAACGGCAAGCGTTATATCGAGATTTTCCCCTGCTTTGAGCATAATTTCGTTTGAGAAATTCGAGAAGGAATAATCGGACATTGCGCTGATTGCGGCGTTGCGGATTTTTGAACTGTCAGCACCGATAATCACGGCAACCACACGCATATCATTCTTCTTTGCAGTTGCGCAC
>JBNMJA010000150.1:0-1560 GCA_050873585.1 Bacillota bacterium
ATATTATATAATAGTAATTATGCAAACTGTTGTCGAAAAACTCGATTTTCGTCCGTTCAGTCGTTTTTGTCGGGACGGAGTTTGACCACTTGAGCGGCGAGTTTTCTGTGATCTTCTTCAATTGCGGCATAGTGCTTTTTGGTGGTGTTTACGTCGCGGTGACCCAGAACGTCTGCAACGAGATAGATATCTCCCGTGGCCCTATATAGATTTGTGCCGAACGTACTGCGTAGTTTGTGCGGAGATATTTTTTTGAGCGGAGCGGCGGTTTGAGCATATTTTTTGACGATATTCTGAATCGCGCGCACAGAAAGCCTCGTCACTTGCAATGACAAAAACACTGCGTCGGTATCTCCGACGTTTAGTTTTTCGCATCTGTCAACGAGTGCTTTGCGCTCGGTATCGATATAGTTTTTCAATGCGTCCGCAACCTCGTCGCCGAAATAGAGTATCGCTTGATTTCCGCCTTTACGGGTGACGGTGAAGGCGTTTGTTTCAAAGTCGATATCCGAAAGATTTAAGCCCACGCATTCGCTCACACGAATACCCGTGCCCAAAAGCAGCGAAACGATGGCAAAATCGCGCGCGTGCGTGTTGCGTTGCACTTTGCGCTGATGCTCGCTCATGCCTGCGCCCGTTTCTGCGGCGTCCAAAATGCGTTCGACTTCTTTTTTCTCGAGCCTGATAATATCCTTATCGTGATTTTTGGGCATAGTGAGTTTTGCAGACACGTTCTGCTGGATTCTGTCGTGATTGTACATATATTTGAAAAAGGTGCGCACGGTTGAAATTTTGCGCGATTTACCTTTTTCTCCGTTGGTCTTTTCCTTGCCGTCGAAGGAGTAGTAGGAGAGGTATTCCATATACGCTTCCAGATTCCCGAGCGTGATTTTGTCAAGGTCGGAAACGGTGAAATCGTAAACGTCCTTATAAGAGCGAAAAGCACGTACGTTTTTTAGCAAATAGTCGAAAAATATCCGCAAATCGTAGGCATAATTTAACCTTGTGAGCGTTGTTGTTTGCGGTTCGATTCCCACGAAAAAGTCCTCGCAAAACTCCGGAAGTTGATCTCTGAGATTGCGCAATCTTGCAGTGGTGTTTTTGTCGCGTTCGCTGAAATAATTTGCCATTTTGGGCCTCCTTGACGTTTAATTTTCGGTGATTTGATTTTAGCAAACTATGCGTAAAATGTCAATATTCTATACCCGATACTGCGTCGTTACGGCAGAGAAATATCCGTGCGGACATATCGATTGCGTTTTCTCACTAAAAAGAGGGGCGCAAAGCACAAGACGAGTGTATCGTTTCGGTTGAAATGTGTTTGAAAAGATGATAGAATGTTGCGTATGGAAAAAATCACTCGTAAAGAAATCAAAAACGCGTCCGCTGTTTTTACGGACATATTTTCGAAGTACGAGGCGTACGACGTTTTGTTCGGCAAGCGAAATCGCCTCAAAAGAATGTATTATCTCTTCCGCGCGGAAGTTTTTTGTGCGCAGAATTTCACCTACAAAGACGGTGATTTTCTTGCTTTATGCTCAATCAAAACCCCGACGGACA
>JBNMJA010000151.1:0-1510 GCA_050873585.1 Bacillota bacterium
CAATTCTATCATAAAATCCTTGCAAAAACGCTACGGTAACGACTCGGGAATCGTTCTTTTGGAATTCAACGGAAAAGTACAATTTTCATCCAATCCCAAATACGGCGACACGGTTGCGGACGTTCTGACGCCGCTCAGAGAAAAAGAATTGACAAAAACGTTGCTCGAAGTGCTTGCTACGATTGCGTACAAACAACCCATAACACGTCTTGAAATAGACGAGATGAGAAGCAACAAAAACTCCGAGTACGCGCTTACGGGGCTTCTGAAAGCAGGACTTATCGAGGCGGTCGGAAGAAAAGAAACCGTCGGCAGACCTTTGCTTTACGGCACGACGGATGAATTTTTGAAGAAATTTCAAATCGAAACGATCGACGAGTTGCCCGACTATGACGAAGTGCTTGAAAAACTTATGCTTATCAATGCGCCTTCGCAAGAAACGCTGTTCCACAACAGAACCATTATGGACGAAGAGGAAGTGGAAAACGAAACGCTTGCGAATATGGCTGCCGCCGCTGACGTTGACGAGGAAGAGGAAGAAATCCCCGAATTCCTCGAGGGCGAGCAATTCGAAGTATTTGATTGATTGAATTGCTTTTAATTTATTCGTTTTAATCCGAGCGGTTAGAATATCGAAATATTTAATTAATTATTGTTTGCATAAAAGGGACGGTCGATGCCGTCCTTTTTTTATGTAAAAGTCATTTAATACTTTTTATGACTTATTTTTCTGCGCTTTCACATAAAAATACATCTTGTGCTCAAAATAACGATATGACGATTGCACTGATTGCCGTATGCGTTGAAATTGTGTTGATTGCTCTGCTGTTTCCTATAAAATTGACGGCAACTGCGCACTTTTCGCTGGCAAATTCCAGTGTAAACGTACAGATAAAACTCGCAAGAGTGTCGATTGTGAGAATATGCGTCAAACTATCCGACGGACTGAATGTCAAAATCAACGGAAAAACCGTTAAGAGTCAAGGAATAAGTCCTCAAGTGCCTGGAAAACTGTTTGCGTTTATCGTGCAAAACAGAATATTATCTGCAAACGATTTGATTGCCTACGTCGGTGCAAAAGACGCAAAGAGCGGCGCGATTCTAAACGCATTGGTGCAAATGTCGTCTATTTTTGAAAAAACGATCGTGAAAGATTGTTTCGAGGACAGATTCGACGCTGAGTGTTCAATCGATATAAAAATCAATGCTGTTCAGGCGACGAAAGCAATTGCGATAAGCAAAGGAAGGTAAGATGCAAAGTTTTGAAGAAGTGCTGAAGCAAACTATAGAAAGTCTAAAAAAATCTGCAGAGTTCAACGAAATCGTCGGAAAACCCATCGTGAACGGCGACGGAACGATAGTTTTACCCGTGAGCAAAATCAGCGTAGGATTCGTTGCAGGCGGCGCTGACTATGAAAACGACAAGAAAGTTAAATCGCCTGCGGGAATAAGCGGCGGTGGTGTGAGCGTGACACCGATAGGATTTTTGGTGTGCGGAGCGCACAAGAAA
>JBNMJA010000152.1:0-1501 GCA_050873585.1 Bacillota bacterium
CTAAAAAATCAGGGGTTTGCACCCTGTTTTTAAGTAATTATTCTTCGAGGACGTGAGTCAAACCGCATTGCATAATCAACGTCACGTGGTCGTCGTCGAGAGAATATCTGACTTCTTTGCCCTCTTTGGTGCCTTTGACAAGTTTGATTGCACGCAGAACGCGAAGTTGGTGCGAAACAGCCGACGTACTCATACCAACTTTGTCCGCAATCTCGCCGACGCACATATCCGAAAGTTGCAAGCAAGAGAGAATCTTCACTCTCGTGGGATCGCCGAGCGCCTTGAAAAGCTCTGCCAAAGCGGACACAACTTCGTCGTCGGGCATCGTATATATATTTGAGTTTTTGTCGTTTGTTTCCATATTTCCTCTCAAACAATTGAACTGTTATTCAATCGTTCATATATAATATATTCCCGTTCACCCCATTTGTCAATGGATTTTTTGCAATTTTTGCATATTTTTCAAACAAATTTTTATCGGAATTCGCATATTGTTATTGTTTGCGAAACGAAATGTATTATATCGAACATCTGCGCAAATTTTACGCTCCGATTGCGCTTTTGATATTGATTTTATTTTTAAAATAATATACAATTGTATTGATTATAAATTTGTGCGTACACACGTGCGCGCATAAGGAGGAAATATGAGCAACACCAAACTGCACCGTCTGCCGACCGTGCTCGTCGTCGTTCTTGCGATTCTGCTTGCAAGCGTGATGAGTTTTTCGATTATAGACGGCGTATCAAACGCGGAAACGTCCCAAACGGTTGCGAACGAAAGTTCAATCAAAATCGGACATTTCAGCGACATTCACTACTTCCCCGTAGATTACTGCTATCACGACGTCACCAACCCCAACTACGTCACGAGCGACTTCTATAACTCGATGACCGGTGACACAAAACTCGTGCTCGAAAGCGGCATGATACTCGCCCAACAAGTGAAACAGTTTATTAAAGACGCCCAAGCGGGTACTGCCCCTCATTACGTCTTTGCAACGGGTGACCTTAGCAAAAACGGTGAGCATACAGCCCTAATCGACGTCGCAAACGCAATGCGTTATATGCAAAACGCAGTGAGACTGATACCCGGTTATGAAGATTTCCAAGTCTTTGCGACTCCCGGCAACCACGACCTTTACAACGCTTCGGGCGCACTCTACTCACAAAATAACGGCGAAGGAAGACCTTCCGACGGCGTGAGTGCGGCTCAATTCGCACTTATCTTTGCAGGTCTCGGATATCCCAACGCAAACCTTACCGGTGCAAACGGCGCATTGAATCTCACCGACTATCTTCCCGAAAAATACTGGTCCGGTAGTTTTACCAACGGATATATAGTTTCCGAAAATGCTGAAAATCTTGATATCCATTACTACAATCCCCAACTCGAAGAAGTAGCACACGGCAATATCACCGATAAGAGCGAAATACTCAATCGCTATTTCGCAATGGGTGACGACAACAACGTTTTGACTTTGAGCGTTGAAGTATTTGC